>CAVOBC010000020.1:0-24861 GCA_963693635.1 Gammaproteobacteria bacterium
TGGCTGGCAAAACGTCCTCGCTATCATATCCACTTCACGCCAACTTACGCGTCATGGCTCAATCAGGTGGAACGCTGGTTCGGCATCATCACTCAGCAAGCTATACGCCGGGGTTCGTTTTCATCCGCCCGAAAACTGACCCAGAAGATCAACCAGTTCGTCGACAACTACAACGCCAAATCATCTCCATTCGTCTGGCCTGCTACGGTTGACTCGATCTTGGCTAAGATCGAAAAGATATGCACCGTCTTTTCTGGGACATCACACTAGCTTAAGTATGGGCAATGACTTCCCGCGCGAACGCGGTCATGTACTCGGCGGGCGCCGCTCGGCCGCCGACGGACACAGGGTGAGGGATGATGACCTGCGCCGCTGGCCAACGGGCAGTGAGATCATGAAACTGGTCGCGCACCGCTGACCAGGACCCGGAGACACAAAAAGCGTCGGCGGTTGCCTCGTTCAGGTCGCTCACAAGCTCCCCCGCCGCCGCGAGATCTGATGCGTGATGGAAATCTGGCCACACTTCACCTTGCAATTCTGCAAGGTCCCTGCTATCCCAGACGAGTCCGGCCGTCGCCAGCAGGGACGGCGAGTATTCGGCATAGCCGGCCGCCATCGAGCGTTTGATGAGGGCGACTTTGGACGGGTCGTCGCTAATCACGGTGTGGAAGATAAGGCCGATGGCAACATCAACTGCGTCCCGTCCGGCCGCCTCAGCGCCAGCTTGCACGTGTTCGATAGCGGTGCCGATGTTGCGGGGATGGGTACCCACCCGAATGAACACGCCGTCTGCGACCCGGCCGGCGGTCTCAAGCGTGCGCGGACCCTGGGCAGCAACCCAGATTGGCACATCGCGGCGGTGCGCCAGTCGCGGTGCCCGCTGCGCGTCAACGTTGACCGGTGTCCCGCGCAGAAGGGCGTGGATGGTGTCGATCGACTCGCCAAGAGCCCTGACCGTCGCGGGCTTTTCAGCCATCAATCGTACGGCGGTGTCGCCGATGCCGAGTCCAAGGACGGTCCGTGACGGGGCCAACTCCTCAACGGTTGCAATGGAACCTGCGATTGTGGCCGGGTGCCGCATTACGGGATTTTCGATCAGGGGCCCCAATCTTAGCGTTCGGGTCTGGAGCGCAGCGGCGGCAAGCATCACGTACGGATCGCGAACCAGAAGCGGTGAAGACGGAATGAAACCGTATTGCCAGCCGAGTGATTCGGCGAGTTGCGCACTCGCGGCGAAATTGGCGACGCTCCCGAGGTCCAGCCGGTTGAGACCGAAGGCAGGCGTCATTGGTCGAATTGGACCGTTTCTTCGACCACGACCTGCTTGTTGGCGATCAGGCTGGCGGTTGCCTTGCCGTCCCGGTAGATAACGACACCCTCGATGAATTCGTGCCACTCGTAGCCGGTTTGCACAGTTGTCGTGACGCGGAGCGTAATCGGCACCTCGTCGGTTGCCACCGTATCGCGGGCAACGCCGTTGATGTACAGCGAGGCCCGGGGTGGGTATTGGTATTCCAGTCGCAGGTTCGCGCCGAGGTGTGATTGTGTGAGTTGGCGGGTTGGCAAATCTCTCTCCGTTTCTTGCAGTTCTCTGGTGCCTTTGCCCATGGACAGCGCGTGTGCGATACGCGGCAGATCGTCCCCTGTTGCTGATTGGCCTCACGCGGGCATTAATGGCTTAACGCAGCGCGAGCCTACGCCGGCGAGCTTATCGAAGTCGCCTCCAAGCAGCAATTTGCATGGCAGGCGCGCGGCTGTCTTGCGTCTGTTCCGGATGCGTTTATGATGCGGCGCAATCCATCAGCCGACGTGCGGTGCGACTTCGCACGGGATCTCGACCCCGCTGTTCCAACTCAGATGAGGAGAAATCATGAGTCAAATTGACGATGCTAAATCCAACGCACAGCGCATTCGCAAGGGCCTTCGTCAGATGGGCGCTGACCGGGCGGTTGCCCTCTCGGTCCACAAGACCAGGGAACTGATTGCGGAACTGGAAAAGCAGGCAGATGAACTGCTTGAACAGCTCGAAAAGATTAGCTAGTTCCTGTCACGGCAGACTGGCGTCGCTTCTCTGACAAGCGCAAACGATCGGGTTGAAAGCCATGTGTTGATCGTCTGAGAGAGTGGCCGGGGCGAAGCGCGGAGTGACCTTGTTTAGCAAGTCGATATGGCTGTGAGTCGCATGATAACAATCGACCCTGTCGCCGGTGCGGTCGGCGCTGAAATCTCAGGCCTCAAGCTGGACGAACCCTTGGATGGTGCATCGCTTGCGGTGCTGCAGCGGGCGTTGCTCGACTATGAGGTCTTGTTTTTCCGCGACCAGGCATTGTCGCCTGCAGGTCATCTGGCGTTGGCTGCACATTTCGGTGATGCCGAGTTGCATGGGGCGTACCCGCACGTTGACGGGCATCCTGCGCTCACGATTCTTGAAAACGACCACGACCACCCGCCGGACATCGATCGATGGCACTCTGATATAACGTTTCGGGTGCGGCCACCGCTGGGATCCATCTTGCATGGTGTTGCTATCCCGGAGCGGGGCGGCGACACGCTATTTGCTTCGATGTCAGCCGCTTTTGACGGGCTGTCTGACCGGATGCAGCAGTTGCTGTCGGGTCTCTTTGCAGAGCACGACTTCAGCTTTGGCTTCAAAGAGAGCCTCGCAGCGCCGGGTGGACGCGGACGCCTCGCACGCATGGTGGAGGCGAACCCGCCTGTGCGGCACCCGATCGTCCGCATTCACTCCGAGTCTGGCAAGCGGGGTCTCTTTGTCAATCCAACGTTCACGTCATCGATCTGCGGGATGAAGCCGCGAGAGAGTGCGGCACTGCTGCGACTTTTGTTCGAGCATATGACGGAGCCGGAGTATCTGTGCCGATTCCGCTGGCGGGTCAACTCGGTCGCGTTTTGGGACAACCGGATTACCCAGCATCGCCCCGTCAACGACTACTGGCCAGCGCATCGACGCATGCAGCGCGTGACGATCTCGGACCCATGTGTGCCGACGGGCGAGTCCGCACGGTCGCCAGCGGTCAGTTGAAAGATTTCACATTGATATCGCGGCATCACGGCAGCATATCTATTGCGGCCACGGCGGCGCGGTTCTGAGAACATCGTCCGCGCTGCGGAGAACGCCCAAGCCGTCTCACACGATTGGGTCGTGGGATATCGACAGCCGGGTTTCTTTAATTCTTGCCTGAGACCAGATGCAGACGATTCAGGTGCTTGTGATCGTCGCTCTCCGGTGCGACGGGGTAGTCACCTGTAAAGCAGGCATCGCAATACTGAGGGGTCGTCGCATTCCGTCCGGTTTCGCCGACAGCGGCATAGAGTTCAGTGATATCGAGAAATGCCAGTGAATCCACGTTCAAGTGTAGTCGCATGGACTCGAGGCTGCGGTCTGTTGCCAGTAGTTCGGATGGCGTTGGCGTGTCTACGCCGTAGTGGCAACTGGCGATCCACTCGGGACATGAAATACGAACGTGTACCTCCGCGGCCCCCGCATCGCGGATCATCTGCGCAACCTTTTTGAGGGTTGTACCCCGCACCAGAGAGTCATCAACCAGAACAACGCGTTTGCCCTGAATCACCGCACGGTTGGCGTTGTGTTTCAGGCGTACGCCCAGATGCCGGATCTCGTCCGTTGGCTCGATGAAGGTGCGCCCGACATAGTGGTTGCGGATGATGCCGAGTTCAAACGGGATGCCGCTTTGTTCCGAGAAGCCGAGCGCGGCGGGAACACCCGAGTCCGGCACCGGAACGACCACGTCCACATCGCAGGGGGCCGCCTGGGCGAGATTCCGTCCCATCCGCTTGCGTGCCTCATAGACGTGGATGCCGTTGATGAAGCTGTCCGGGCGTGAGAAGTAGACGTACTCGAAGATGCAAAAGCGCGGTGAGACCTCAGCAAACGGCTTGAGCGACTTCAGACCATCGGTCGTGATGATCACGATCTCGCCGGGTTCCACATCCCTGACGAAGTCCGCGCCGATGATATCGAGCGCGCAGGTTTCTGACGCCAGGATCCACGCATCGTCCAGTCGACCCAAAACGAGAGGTCTGACCCCATGCGGGTCGCGAACGCCGATCATTGCGTCCTGGGTCAGCATGACCATCGACCAGGCACCACGGATCTGCTGTAACGCGTCAATCAGCTTGTCCTCCAGGGTCTCCTTCTCGCTAACGGCTACGAGGTGGATGATGACCTCGGTATCCATCGACGTGCGGAAGATGCTGCCGTGCTTGACCAGTTTCTTCTGCAGTCCGCCGTAGTTGGTGAGGTTGCCATTGTGCGCAAGGGCGAGTCCGCCGTTGGCAAGTTCAGCGAAGATAGGCTGAATGTTGCTGTAGTCCTGCTTGTTGCCTGAGGTCGAATACCGGTTGTGTCCGATCGCACAACGGCCTTGCAGATGTTCGAGAACTTCAGGATTGTTGAACTGATCACCCACCCGCCCGAACGCGACACGCTGGTAGAAGTCCGCACCGTCGGTTGAGGCGATGCCGGAGGCTTCGACGCCGCGGTGTTGAAGCGCATGCAGGCCGAGGACGCAGTGGGCAGCGGCATCAGTTGCATTGAAGACGCCAAACACGGCGCATTTGTCCTGCGGCTTGCTGGGGTCGGCAAGCGCGGCGTGATCACTCATTTGACGTCTCCGGTGGCGAATTATCGACGGATAGTCGACGTTGGGATCAGCGGGAAAATTGTACGGCCTATTCGGTCCGGATGGCAGCGTTCGATGGGCTTATCTGCCCTGACTCATTGGGACGGTGGGCGCTTTGGATGGGGGTCTCCTCCCGGAGCGACGAAAGGACGCCCCGCAGCGCTTGAACGAAAGCAATCGGCTGGTCCAGAAAGACATGGTGGCACGCGTCGGGGACGGAAATTGTCCTGGCGGTGGTGCCGGCGTGGATGGTGGCTCGATCTTGCTCCGCGAGGAGTGCCTTGATCGCGGGCAGTCGGTCCGCTTGAAAGAAACGTGAATTCTCGCCATAGACCAGCCGCACCGGGCAAGTCAGCCGACGGATCATGGTCACCGCGTCGGGCAGAGACAGGTCGTCCCTCATCCGCGCAAACATTGTCTGGTCGGCTTTGAAGACAGCCCCCTCGTCAGTCATTCGCACCGAATGGCGGGCGATGTACTCAATGATGAACGGATGGGAGATCGGTTGTGGCGGCCGCAGCCGAAATCGTCTGATTGCGTCGTCGACGGCCGAGTAATACCGGGTCCGCGATCGTGGCATTGGCGGTGGTGGCCGAGCTCCCTGCGATGAAATGATCGAGTCTACAAGGACGAGGCCGGCGAGATGGCTGCGGGCGTCGGCCTCGTCCCCCGATCGGAAGGCTGCGACGCGTGCCATGGCACCGCCGAAACTGTGCCCGACAACAATCGGTCGGAACGCGCCACGGGCCTCAATTCTCGCAACGGCCAGAATCTCGCTTGCAAAGCTCTGGCTACTGTAGTGCTCGCGATGGTCACTGTCGCCGGCGCCGGCGAGGTCCAGCGCGACGACGTGCCAGTCGTCGGCCAGCCAGGGTGCGATGAAGTCCCACCAGCGACTATGCGCTGCATAGCCATGAACCAGCACGACTAACGGCAGACCCTCGCTGCCCCAGGATTGGTACGCGATCCGCGTGCCGTCCAGCGTCATCTCGCGCTGCGCGCCTTCCCGGGCAATGGCGCTCGAGAACCAGGCTTGCGTTTCGCGGCTCGCTGTCATGCCGGGAGTATACCGGCTTCGGCTGGGGGGCGAGGCGCACCAATGTGGCTCGGCCTCCGGGATTGCGTGGTCCAAAGTGGTGCGCAGTCCTCATTGCTCGGCTCGCGCTACTTCCCGATGCCGGCGTAACCAGTTCCGATCCCAAGAATTGTCATCCTGACAATTCTTGGGATCGGTTTGTAAGCAAACCTTGCATTTTCCTGCAGAAAATGGGGGTTCGTCCCTGCACTGGCTAGTTGATTCAAAGCGCGAGTATGTCGTTGGCACAGGATGTGCCAACGTCGTGCAGGAAGACGCAGAACGTGTAGAAAGCACGGTGATAGCCGCGGGATGGGTTCGTTGCTTGCACCGTTCCTCGCAGTTTCTGCTCCAGAACGGGTGGACAATAAAATCAGTGATCCCAGGAGGACGTAAATGTTCAATGTGAAGAGTCGGGCTGGGCTACTTGGGTTGTGCCTCTTGGCCGTTCCCGGGGTGGCGCTCGCGGATGAGCTCAATTCCGTCGACACCGCGTGGATGATCGTGGCAACAGCGCTCGTGTTGTTTATGACCATACCGGGTTTGTCGTTGTTGTGGGGAACGATTCCGGAATCGGTCTTTGTGACCTTCCAGATGACCTTCGCCATCATCACGCCTGCATTGATGGTCGGCGCGTTTGCAGAGCGAATGAAGTTCTCTGCAATGCTGATATTCATGAGCTTGTGGCTGATTCTGTGCTAAGCACCCGTTTGTCACTGGGTCTGGGGCGGCGGTTGGTTGAGCGAATTCGGCATTCTCGACTTTGCGGGCGGCACGGTCGTCCACATCAATGCCGGCGTCGCCGGACTGGTCGCCGCGATTGTGGTCGGCAAGCGCAACGGCTTCCCGACGACCCATATGCCACCTCACAATCTTGGACTGACCGTGGTTGGGGCCTCAATGCTATGGGTTGGTTGGTTCGGCATTAACGCCGGGAGCGAACTCGCGGCGGACGGTGTCGCGGGCAAGGCGATGGCAGTGACTCAACTCGCGGCGGCGGCGCTTAGCTGGATGTTCTGCGAATGGATCCGTCACGGCAAGCCGAGCGTCCTGGGTCTCGCGTCGGGTGCGGTTGGTGGGCTTGTAGCGATCACACCGGCATGCGGTTCCGTTGGCCCGATGGGCGCGATCGTTCTTGGGCTGGTTGCAGGCGCCGGGTGTTTCTTTGCAGCCACCTCGCTCAAACGCGTGTTCGGTTATGACGACTCACTCGATGTCTTTGGTGTCCACGCCGTTGGTGGCATCATCGGCGCGCTGGGTGTGGGCATTCTTTGCGCGACCCAGTTTGGTGGGGCGGGCTTCGGCGATGGTAACGAAGGCATTGGCGACTAGGTCGTTGCCCAGGCAATCGGGATCATTGCTACGCTCGTTTACACAGGTTCGGTCAGCTTCTTGCTGCTGAAGTTGATCGATATGGTCATGGGGCTGCGCGTCGAGGAAGACGACGAGGCGCAGGGTCTTGATCTCGCGCTCCGCGACGAGCGTGGTTACATTCTCTGACGGTCCGGAAAGAAACAAAAAGGGTGCCTTGGGCACCCTTTTTTTGCTTCAGACGGCTTGCTTCATACAACTTTCTAAGGGGGATGACTTGCCCGGGGACGTCCTGGACCTCTAACGGCCGCCATCGAGCAGCGGAGTATCAGGTCAGGCTGACAACCGGTCTATGAGGCGCCGGACGAAAGTGTCGCATGCCGAGATTTGGTCAAGCGCAATGAACTCGTTTGGCTGATGGGCCTGGTCGATGCTGCCCGGGCCGCACATTACCACCGGGTATCCGGCCTCCTGAAATTGACCGCATTCCGATGCGAACGCGACACCGTGGCAATCGTTCTCGCCGGTCAATTGCCTGGCAATCCGCACCGCGTCATCATCCCCGTTCGAGAAAAATGCCGGAACGTTTGCGGTGACATCAAATTCGAAACCGCTCGCGGCGTTAACCGCCTGCATCTGCGGGAGCAGGGTCTCGGTCGCAAAGCGCTTGAACTCGGCGACGTAGGCAAGCGGGTCCTCGCCGGGCAAAGCGCGAATGTCTGTCACAAAGTCACACTGGCGCGCCGTGATGTTGTGGGCGGTGCCGCCGTTGATGACGCCGCAATGCAACGTCGTGTGCGGCGGTTCGAACGGCGAGTCCGGCGCGGCCTCGCGTCGACACTGATCCTGGCGCTCCGCGAGCCAGTTGATGAGCCGCGCCGCGTACATGACCGCGGGCACGCCGAGATGTTGCAGGCTCGAGTGGGCCTCGAACCCGGTCACTCGCGTGTTGATGTTGACAATTCCCTTGTGACGCGTAACCACCTGCATGTTGGTCGGTTCGCCAACGATGATCGCCGCTGGCTTTGGAAGTCGTTCGGTCAGCGCGCTGATCAGCGCAGGTGCGCCCAGGCACCCGACCTCCTCGTCGTATGAGAATGCGAGGTGTATGGGCTTGCGGAGCTTGCCCATGTCACCGACAAGACTAAGTGCGATTCCACAGAAAGCTTTCATGTCGGCACTGCCGCGGCCAGTCAGGCCATTCGTGGTCAGGGATGCCTTAAATGGATCGGTGTGCCAGTCCTGCCCGTCGATAGGGACCACATCCGTGTGCCCGGACAGCACCACGCCGCCCTCCACGTTGGGCCCAACGGTAGCGTGAAGGTTCGCTTTGCTGCCATCTTCATTGGTGATGATCCGGGCCTCGATACCATGACTGTCCAGGAGATCTGCAATGAAGTGGATGAGCGCGAGATTCGAATCGCGCGACACGGTTGGGAATCCGATCAAGCGCTCGATGATGTCGTGCTGATTCATGGGTAAATGGCCTTGTCTGTTCGCCGTTGCAGTGGTCTGCAATGGCGTCGCGTCGGGGAGATCGGATGATGTCCTGCGCGTATGTTATGTCATGGACCGGCGGGGCTTGAATACGGCCGGCCCGCATTCTCGAATGGCTGAAGCGGTTGGTCCGGCAGGTTGTCGACAAATCGGTCGGTCCGAAAAAGCGTGAACCCCCGCGCCTGATAATTTGGCAACGCTGCAGGATGGTCAAGTGAACAGGTGTGCAGCCAGACGCGGGCAGCGCCTGTTTTCCAGGCGGCGTCCACGCAGTCGCTCAGCAGGATACTGCCGAGACCCTCGCCAATGAACTCGGGAAGAAGACCAAACAGCTTGATCTCCGTGCTCGCATCGGGGTGTTTCTGCAACTCGAAGTAGCCGGCCGGCGTCCCAGCGACATAGCCGATGTGTGTACTAAGGCCGGGTTGCCGGAGGTGAGTCATCCAGCGATCGTAGCTCCAGGATCTTCGCATGTACCAGGTCCATGGGCTGCCGACGGCCGTGTAGAGATAGCGGCTGAGCTGAGGTGAGGGTCTGCGCGCCTCGCAGGTGTGGAGTCCGGACCTTGCGGGCGCGGGCGGGGCGTCGGTCGGTGACCGCATTTCGAGATAATTGACGGTGATCGCAGTACGCATGATTCCTCGGCAGGTTGCTGGAAAGTGCGCTCCTGCACCCCTTCCTGGCTCAATAGCCCCGGCTCATAGTCCGAGCCTCGATAGCCTTGGGCTCAAGAGTCGTAGATCCAGTGTGGATCGAAACCCGGCTGACACGACGGTCAGGCGTTGGTGGCCCAGCCGCCCGCGAAGGGAATGATCTGACCCACGATGAAATTGCTGTTGCCCGAGGCCAGAAAGAGTGCGAGTTCTGCTGTCTCGCGCGCCTCGGCGACGCGCCCCGCTGGCACGTTGCGTGTCAGGTGCTTTTGAAAGCGCTCGGTCGCGACCAGCGAATCGGGGTAGTAAGCCTCGTTGCTCACGTAGTTCTGCGCGATCGCGTTGATCTGAACATTGCTATGCGCAAACTCGAGCCCTGCGGCCCGAACGAAGGCGTTTTGCGCGCCGCGTGCCGCGCAATAGGCCGTTGAACCCGGGATCCCGCGCAGGGGTGCGGCACTTGTGACCGCGACAATCTTGCCCGAACCGCGCTTGGCCATGCGGGGCCCGAAGTAACGAATGATGCGCATGAGTGGATGTACCAGTGCGTCAAACAAGTCGTTCCAGGCAACATCTTCGATCTCGGCAACCGGTGTCGACGTCAGGTCGTGGGCGAGGTTGGCAACGACCACGTCTACTGATTCGTGCGCCGATGCCCAATCCGCAAACGCCTCGCTTGGTGGTACCGCCCCGGCAACGGCTGATACCTTTGCGCCTTCGTCCCGGAAGAGCTCCTCGATGGCCGGTCCCATGTAGTCGGCTGACTGGGTGATCAGGATGTGCTGGTTTTGAAGTCGCATTCGGGTTCCTTGCAGTTGTTTTTGTTCTGGGGGTCGTCCCTTAGCGGTCGCGAGATAGTTGCCTTTTCAGGTGGGCGCTGTCTGGTCGGAGGGCCGGCGTGCTCGCCAGTTAGTTCTTGTCCCAAAATTGTCATCCTGACAATTCCTGGGGTTGGTTTGCACGCAAACCTCGCATGATCTTGAAAAGAGGCCTGCAGAAGTGGCGTTCCATCCCTTTCATGGAACTAAAGCAATATGCTGTGGTGTTCCCTGCGCCACAGCACCCTGCTAGTTAACCTGGACCGCGAAGTCTCTCAGGAGTGCAAGCGGAACGATGTCAAGCGCCTTGGTGTGGGTGTTGTTCAGGAAGACCTTCGGCGCCATGCCTTTCTCGTGGGCTTCCAGCCAGCGCGCCGCGCACAAGCACCAGCGGTCACCCTCTTTCAGTCCCGGAAAACCAAACTCAGGGTGTGGCGTTGAAAGGTCGTTGCCCGCGAACCGGGAATATTCGAGAAAGCTGTCCGTGATCTCGACACAAACCGTGTGGGAACCCACATCCTCGGCACATGTGTTGCAACACCCGTCCCGCAGGAAGCCGGTGACAGGATCGACACCGCACGGGGCGAGTTGCTGACCAAGGACGTTGATAGACGGTTCGATTTCCATGCGTCGTGCTCAACTGGATGAGCGCGTATCCTACCGGTTTTAGGTGGGAAAGGTGGCGGCGAGCAGCGCGCCACGTCCACGCCGCGCAGCCGGGTTCCGGTTGCGGGAAAGCCGGCAGAACATCGGTCATGAATCAGGGTTGGAGCAGCATGGAACTCGACATCGAGAGCATTGATGAAGCGCTGGCAACGACACGGTCCGTGAGGCGCCGCCTGGACCTTGCCCGCGCGGTACCGATGGCACTCATCGAGGAGTGCATCGATGTCGCTGCCCAGGCACCGGTCAGTCTTGCCGGCGAGGCCTTCCGTTTCCTGTTGGTGACTGACGATGTGCTCAAGGCATCGATCGCCGCGCTCTATGAGGAAGTGCTTGAGGAGTTGAATGCGGCCAGAGGCTCGGAGGTTAAATCCAGCCACCGTACGCTCGCCGCGAATATTGGCCGGATGCCGCTACTGATTTTCGTGTACTCGATCGGCAAGCCTGGCGTGGAGACCGCACATCAGGTCGCGTTTTATGGGTCCGTGTTGCCTGCGGCGTGGTCATTGATGGTCGCGCTAAGGGCGCGCGGGTTTGGCAGTACCTGGACGACGTTGCTCTCTGCGAGGGAGAAAGAGGTTGCCCGGTTGCTGCACGTGCCGGAGGACGTGACGCAAACGGTCATGCTGCCGGTGGCGTGGGCCCGGGGTGCGCGGTTACGACGCGCCTCGCGGTTGCCCGCCAGGCAGTTGATCGCCATCAACCGCTGGCAGACCGACTGAATTCGGCGTGAATTGACAGTCGACGGTGCGCGCGGGTAGGTTTCCGCAATGTCGGACGCGCCTTTGACCCGTGCAGTGCAGGGACGGCCCCGCCATTTAATAGCGGGTGGTCTGGAACGAACAATTGGGAATGAGCCCATTGTTAGTGAAGCAATGTAAATGAAGAGGGATGCTTCCGTGCAAACCGGGCGCAACCGCAGATGAGAGGGGAAATCATGGCGGAATTGCAGGAATCGCTTGTTACCGAAGACATGGGAACCCGCAAGGGGGTGTGGTCGGATGGGCGCCGGGCGCCGCCGATCGCTCGGTCGGATATCCGGCGTTGGGCGATCGCGACGTATTGGCCGGAGGAGCCGCCGAGGATCTATTGGGATGATGAATATGCTGCGACGACTCGCTACGGGAGCATTATTGCGCCGCCTGACTTCAACCCGTTTGCATGGCCCGTGCAGCGTATGCGGACGCCCCCAGGTGCGGCTGCGGCCCCGGATGGTCGTCGTCTGACGTCGATGAATGGTGGCCAGACTGATACTTATGGTGAGCCGATGCGCGCAGACGATGTGATCACCAGTCGGTCGCGTCTGCGCGACTGGGAGGAGAGGCAGGGTCGCAACGGGTTGACCTTGTTCGTCTACAACGAGACCGAGTGGCGCAATCAAGACGACAAGCTGGTACGTCTGCGTGTCAGCACCGGCGTCCAGTTCGAGGCCGGGCACAAGCGTTGAAGCAGAGGCAGCGCTGACGTTCAGATCAAGCGCACGCAAATGGTGAGTGTACAAACGAAAATGAGGAGACAGCGATGACCGTCAAGGTTTTCTATAACGACGTGAATGTCGGCGACGAGATGCCCGCGTGGTCGCGCCAGACCGATTTCATGCATTGGAATCGATATGCTGCCGTTAACGATGAGTTCGTGCCGTTCCACATGGACGACGAGGCGGGTCGCAAGGCGAACAACGAACAGGGCGCTTTCGGCATGGGCAATCTGCGATATGCCTACATCGTCAATGCACTGCAGGACTGGATCGGGGACGAAGCCGAGATTCGTGAGGTGGGATGTCAGTACCGTGCGATCAATCAGAAGCATGATGTGCTCACGGTCACTGCAAGGGTGACTGACAAGAAGCAGGACGGCGACGCCAATCTCATCTTTCTTGAGACCAATGTCGTCAACCAGGAAGACCAGGGCACTTGCCCTGGACACGCGGTTCTGGTTTTGCCACAACGCCCGTAACGCGCAAGCGCGACTGGGCCCAATAGGGAGGGGATGGTTCATGCATGACCTGGTGATCAGAGGCGGGCGAGTGGTTGATGGCTCAGGTTCGCCTGAGCGGGTGGCGGATGTGGCAGTTGATGGCAACGTCATTGCAGCGGTCGGCAAAGTCGGCGCGCGCGGTCGGCGCGAGATTGATGCTGACGGACTGTTGGTCACTCCCGGCTTCGTCGACATCCACACGCACTATGACGGTCAGGCGACGTGGGATCCTTATCTCACGCCGTCGTCCTGGCACGGCGTCACGTCGGCGGTGTTCGGTAACTGCAGCGTCGGCTTTGCGCCCGTACACCCGGACAAGAAGGATTATCTGATCAATCTCATGGAGGGGGTTGAGGACATACCGGGCACGGTGCTGTCCGAGGGTGTGAGTTTTGACTGGGAGTCCTTTCCGGAGTATCTGGACTCCCTTGCGCGGATGGACCGGGTCATGGACGTGGGTGCACAGGTGCCGCATGCCGCACTGCGCTTCTACGTGATGGGCGATCGTGGCGCGGATCACACGGCGGTTCCAACCGCCGCCGAAATCGACCGCATGGGTGTCTTGCTTGAGGAGGCGTTGGCGGCCGGAGCGCTTGGCTTCACGACGTCGCGAACGACCAAGCATCGGGCAGCCGACGGCCGCGTGACGCCTGGCCTGAGTGCAGGCGAACCCGAATTGCTGGGACTTGCGGCGGCAATGAAGCGAAGTGGCAAGGGCGTCATTGAAGTGAATTCAGACTTCGGTCCCGGAGAGTTCGAGGCAATGCGCGCCGCCGCCGAGGTATCCGGCCGGCCGCTGTCTTGTCTCATCGTGCAAGTGCGCGATTCGCCTGATTTGTGGCGTGAGACGATGCAGCATATTCGCGATGCACGGGCTGACGGCGTGCAGTGCAACGGACAGGTCCACGTGCGTGGAATCGGGATGTTGATGGGGCTTGAGACGCGCCTCAACCCGTTTCACGGCCATCGTACCTGGCAGGCGCTTGCCAATTTGTCGCCTCGTGAGAGGGCGTCCCGACTCATTGACGACGCGGGTCTGCGCGAGCGCCTTGTGGCGGAACGACCGGAACACAAGCATACGCAGTGGGTGGAGAGCCTGTTGCCACAGCTCTATCGACTGGACGACCCGCTGGTTTACGAACCGAGCAGCGATGAGAGCCTGATTGCACAGGCACGACGCGAGGGACGGGACCCGTGGGCTGTCATGCTCGACTGGTTGTTGCTGCACGACGGTGAAGGCATTGTGATGCACCCGTTCGAGAACTATCACGGCGGCGACCTGGATGCGATTCGCGAGATGTTGCTTGATGACGCATCGGTGATCGGTGTCGCAGACGGTGGCGCACATGTCGGGGTTATCTGTGATGCCGGTGCTCCAACCTTCATGCTCACGCATTGGGGGCGCGATCGCACGCGCGGCCCGGGTCTGCCGTTGCCATTTCTGGTCCACAAGCACACGCGCGGCAACGCGCTTGCCTACGGCCTCGGCGATCGTGGCTTGCTGCAGGAGGGCTTCAAGGCAGATATCAATGTCATCAACTTTGACGAGTTGACGTTGACCCGGCCGCGTGTCGTTTATGACCTGCCGGCAGGCGGCAAGCGCTTGATACAGCAGGCCCGAGGATATCGGCACACATTTGTCTCCGGTGTCGAGACGGTCGCCAACGACACCTTCACCGATGCGATGCCGGGACGCTTGATTCGCGGAGCTCGGTAACGCGGGTATCAGGCGAGATTACTCACGCTCTTTTTGCGTCGGATGCCCTCGATGCGGCGGCTGTGGAGATGGTGGGCATGGTGGAAGGCTGCGGGACGCGGTAATTGCGCGCCCCGCACGTTTTAGTGGGTTGCGGCCATTGCGCGCTCGCCCTTGCGATCTCCCCAGGGTAGTGGTGGGCTCGGCGCCGCGCCCCCCCTCACTGTTGTCCCAGCGCCGAGCAGGTCAATCCTGACCGAGCCGTGTTCATTAGTTACGGTTAGCTGACGACCCTTGAGCATCGCGACGTCGAGCGTGTTGTCGCCGAAGATCATGCCCGTCCAGAATTCGTTGCCGTCCGCCTCGATCGCTGCAAAGGGCGTGCGGATCTGGAATGCGGAACGCCACACCTCGGTGATGCGACCGGTATTTGTGCGCAGCGCGCCGCGCGTCAGGGTCAGGTGTGCGGACGCGGATCGGCCGCCTCGCTGAAACTCGTACTGGGTCATGACGAGTCGGGAACTCGCCGCGATGGCAAGCTCGGTGTCGTCACGCATCGTCAACGTAAGGCGGGAGACCTTGTTGGTTTCGATGATGTCGTTGACAAAGATTCGTGATTGCCGGCCAAGAATGTAGGACTTTCCGGCACGAATGACGTTGGGCGAGCCCCTTGCCTGCATCACGATGCCGATGCTGTGGTCCCTGAGGGGGAGTTGGTTGCTGCATGCCGTGAGCGTGGCACAGACGAGGAGGAGCGCCGCGGTCCTAAGCGTGGTCAGGGGTCGTTGGGCGGCTGGTTGGCGGGTCGGTGATCGTAACATCGTGGATGTCTTCCCAGTCAGCGTAGAACTTCAGGCCATCCTGCCGGATCATCCGGCGTTCTATATCGGGATAGTCGCATATGTCTATTGGATTGCGCTGGCCGCCCATCAGATAGATCAGGTCCGCCGCGCTGTTGTTGATGAGCGAGTGGGGTGCAGAGGGTGCGGTAAAGCCCATGAAATCGCCGGTGCCAACCGGGGTTTCAGCGTCGCCAATGCGCGCGGTACCGGTGCCGGCGAGGATATAGATGAACTCCTCGTCACAGTGGTGGAAGTGATATTGGGTCGACTCGCGGCCGGGCAGCAGCCGGACAAAATGCACGCCTATTTTGTGCATGCCGGCGGCGTCACCGAGCGAGCGCGTCATCCGCACGGCGTTGTCGTTGAACTGGTGGACGTGCGTCTGTTCGGGGAGTCGCTCGATGGCTGCCGACGACAGAAGCGGCGACTTAGCCGCGGTCACGACGCTGCCTCGATATCGGCTCCAGCAGTACCTCCGGTGGATGCTCGCTCTCGAGGGTGCCGCCAAGCATCTCCTGAATCTGGGGCAGCATGAAGGCGTCGTCCTCGCAGGCGAGGCTGACGGAAGTTCCCTGATTGCCAGCGCGCCCGGTGCGCCCGATGCGGTGTACGTAGTCCTCTGGATCTTCCGGCAGGTTGTAGTTGACGACGTGGCTGACGTCGTCAACATGGATGCCGCGCCCGGCGACATCGGTTGCGACCAGGACACGAATGCGGCCGTTCTTGAAGTCTTCGAGGGTCTTCACGCGCTTCTTTTGATGGACCTCGCCGGAAAGGAGGCCGGTAATGATGCCGTCCCGCCGCAGCCTGGCTTCGAGTGTGCGTGTCTGGTCGCGCCGGTTGGCGAACACGATGACGCGTTGCAGATCGGATTGGGTAATGAGGTTGTAAAGGACGGTGTACTTCTCGCTTGACGAGACGGTGTAGACGATCTGATTGACCGTGTCGACGGCAAGTTGCTCGGGTTCAATTTGGATGACAACCGCGTCCCGGGTCCAACTGGCTGCCAGTTGGCGGATGTCGTATGAATACGTCGCACTAAAGAATTGGGTCTGGCGCTTGTCTTTCTTGGGCGTGCGGCTGACGATCGCCTTGACGTCCGGGATGAAGCCCATCGAGAGCATCCGGTCGGCTTCGTCAATGACCATGGTCTCGACGGATGAAAGGTCCACAATGCGGCTGCGGCAGAAGTCGAGCAAGCGCCCGGGTGTCGCGACAATGATGTCGACATTGCCTTTGCACTGTTGCCGCTGTTTGTCGTAGTCGAGACCGCCCACGAGGGTGACCACGTCCAGGTCGACGTAGAGGGCGAGGTCTTCTGCATCGGCCGCAATTTGCATGGCGAGTTCGCGGGTCGGCGCGATGATGAGCGCGAAAGGCGTGCCGGGATTGCGCGCGGATAGTTCCGGGTTCTCGAGTTGGTAAGTGATGATCGCGAGCAGGAAAGCGGCAGTCTTGCCGGTACCGGTCTGGGCTTGCGCGATGACATCGCGGCCGTCGAGAGCATGCGGCAGCGCCTCTGCCTGCACGCCGGTCATGGTGGTAAAACCGAGGGTGGCGATCGCCTGGTTGACGGGCAGTGGCAGATCCAGTTTGTCGAACTCAGAGGCAGGAATCTCTGCAGGCGGAGTGGGTCGTTGCTGCGGCTTGCTGTGACTTGCTCCGCCAGCGGGCGCTTTTCCTGACGACTGCTTCTTCTCCGCTTCGGGTGACTGCCGCGCATCGGTCGGTTGTTTGTGCGTCTTTTCTCCGCGCCCACCTTCCGGCTGGGCCGCCTGCTTTTGGGATACGACAGGGCGTTTTTCGGGCCGTTCTTTATGCGGTTTTTCGGCCTGCCTTTCCTGCTGTTTTCTCGGGCTGGCGTCGGTCGTTGCGGGTTCTGGGTCAGCCGGCGTTGAAGCGGGAGCATCGCGGCTGCCGAAGAGGGTCTTGATGAAGTTCATAATGAGGATGTCATTGGAATTGCTACGAGTGTTTTGGTCAGGACGAGGCGAGCAGATGATCGATCGTCGACAACTGCAGGCACACGGTGAGGACCGACAGCGCTTTTGCCAGCGCGTCGATAGAAGGGAATGTTGGCGCGATGCGGATGTTTTTGTCTTCGGGGTCTCGCCCATGGGGGAATGTCGCCCCGGCCGGTGTGAGCTTTACGCCGACACTCTCGGCCAGCGCGACCGTTGCGCCGGCGACGCCGGGTTGCGTGTCGAGCGAAACGAAGTAGCCGCCTTGCGGGTCTGTCCAAGTGGCAATGTCCTTGCCGGCAAGTTCCCGCGTGAGCACCGATTGCACCATTTCGAATTTCGGTTCAAGCAGGCGTCGATGGGCCTGCATGTGTTGAGCGAGGGTTTCCTTGTCTTTTAGGAAGCGGACGTGTCGCAGTTGGTTCACCTTGTCGAAGCCGACCATCTGCACGCCGAGAAACGCCTCGAACGGTGCAAGATTGGCCTCTGATGCAGCCATGAACGAAATGCCTGCGCCGGCGTAAGTAATCTTTGAGGTTGACGCAAACGAGATGACGCTGTCGGCCGTTCCAGCTTCGTCCGCTGCGGTGTACACGCTGGCGAGCTGATCTTCGTCTGCACTCAGATGGTGGACGACGTAAGCGTTGTCCCAAATCACCCGAAAGTTAGGGCCTGCCCGCTTGCTGAGCGCGGCAAGGCGTTTGACCGTGGCGGACGAATAGGTATGGCCGGTCGGATTCGAATACTTGGGTACGCACCAGATGCCTTTTATAAGTGGATCGGCGTCGATCAGTGCTTCGACCTGATCCATGTCCGGACCACCCTCGATCACGGGGACATTGATCATGTCGATGTCCATGAGTTCGCAGATGGCGAAGTGGCGGTCGTAACCCGGCACCGGGCACAGAAACTTGATATTTGACCCGGCTGCCTGGGCCTCGCTCCGCCAACTCTGGCCGCTGCCATCGACCCCCTTTTCACCGATGCTCTTTTCACCGAAACGGGAGGCGCCAAAGTGCATGGCAAAGTGCACATAGTTGTACATGAGCGTCAGGCTGCTCGGCCCGCCTGCGAGCACCTGATCTGGGGACGCCCCGAGGATCTCGGCGCCGAACGCGCGAGCCTCCGGAATGCCGCGCAGGCCGCCGTAATTGCGCACGTCGGTGCCGTCCTGAAGGAGGTAGAAGCCATCCAGAATGCTGTCCATTGCCATCGACAGATCCAACTGGTCGGGCGCGGGCTTGCCTCGGGTAAGGTCGAGGCCGAGCTTTTCGGCGCGGATCGCGTCGAGCGCTGCGATGAGTTTATCGCGTCGCGCCTGGAGCTCGTTCGCTGAAAGTGACCTGAAGGGAGCCATCAGAGTTCGAACCCTGTGGTTTCGTCCTGCCCCAGCATGAGATTGAGGTTTTGTACGGCCGCACCGGATGCACCTTTGCCGAGATTGTCCAGCAATGCAGTCAGCAGGACGTGTTCACTGGTGCCGGAAACGTAGATGTCGAGCCGGTTGGTGCCGTTATTGCCCTGGGGGTCCAGAAATCCATTGTCCATATCCGTGCTGTCGTTCACGGCGTGCACCGAGATGCAGGGTTCGTTCGCGTAGCGCCTGGCAAGCAGTGATTGCACTTCCTGAGGCGTCGTCGCGCGCGCAAATTGTCCGCGCAACAGGGCAACATTGACCAGCATCCCGCACCGATAATGGCCAACCGATGGCATAAAGGCGGGCGTTGCATCGAGGCCTGCGTAATGGCGCATTTCAGGCACGTGTTTGTGCTGCTGGTTGAGCGCATACGGGCGGGCATACCATAGCGCTGTCGGATGGGTAGTGGCGCGGTCTTCATAGCGCTCAATCATTTGTCGGCCGCCGCCGCTGTAGCCGGATACAGCACTAATCGAGAGTTGGGCTGCGCGCGGGACAAGCCCACCCGCAACGAGCGGGGCGATCATCGCGAGAAAGCCGGTCGGGTAGCACCCCGGATTGGAAACGCATTGGGCAGCCGCGATGGCGTCGCGCTGGCCGGTAACAAGCTCCGGGAAGCCATAGACCCAGCCCTCCTGCACCCGGTGCGCAGTGCTCGCGTCAAGCACCTTGGTGCCGGTTGGTGTGGCGAGCGCAGACGTCGCCTTTGCGGCGTCGTCTGGCAGGCATAGAATGACGACATCCGCAGCCGCGACGACCTCCTGCTTGATCGCGTCGTTCTTGCGATCTTCGTCAGCGATGGACAGCAGTTCGAGGTCGTCCCGGGGCGTGAGGAACTCGTGTATCAGGAGTCCCGTTGTACCCATTTGTCCGTCTATGAATACCCTGTTCATGGCGCTCGAAACGCTCCTCGTCGTGGGTTGTGGGTTGTCGGTAGAGTGGGTAGTGGGTAGTGGGCGGCGGGTAGTGGCGCCAGATCGGCGGGGTTTTGGGCCCAGTCGCGCGCGTTGCGGTCGGGCGGTTCGCCCGGCACGCGATTCTACACGGACAAACGATTGATTTCCTGCACGGGTGCCTAGCGGGTCCTAAAAAGCGCCTGACTCGTAACCTCGTCGGCCCTGGCGTCCGCGCCCGCGAGCAGGTTGCGCAGATCTGCTAGCGGCGTAGCGTCGAGCGTGGTTGGCCGGGCCCCGTCCGTCGACTCTGAGACTGGGGTTTCGCCCGTCAGTGGTTCAATAAACGGGGCAGCGAGCGCGTGGCTGAGGGTGACTGACGGCGCCACGTGTTCGCGGATGTAGTGGATGAACTTCAATGTTTGGAAACCATCGAACCGGTCGTGCAGAAAGCGCTGTCGGCGAGGACCCGCGGGCGGCATCCCATCGAGTAGTCGGGTCTGCTTGAGGAAGCCAGCGATGGGCCCGGCAAACTGACCACGCGCGTGACTGCCCGGCTCGTCTGCGATGGGGAGCAGGGCCAACAACTCGCGAAGTGCGATGAAGCAGTCCGGGTGGTAGTAGCGCATGTCGTTGCGGGGTGACGTCAAATCCTGGAGTTTGCGTATGCCCGGGCCGGTCCCCACCGGCACTCGATCCGAGACTCTTCCAGAGATGTTGAGCACGGGTCGGGTGAGGCTGACGACGGGGCCCCGCTTGGCGAGCTTGTTCAAGAGGTAGAAATCCTCACCCGCGCTGCGTCGCGGGAAGCCGCGAACCTCAGCGTAGTGCTGGGCGCGGAATGCGAGCGTACTGCCTATGGTGTGGAAGGCATAGGGAGAACCGGCCCAGCGCAAACCTGCGACATAGTAGTGCAGGCTGATCTCGTACAGATAGCAGACTTCCTCGGTGCCCGGCGACGGCTGATGCAGAAAGGGAAAGACCAGCGCAGAGGTATTTGGAAGAAGGTCTGGGTCCATCGCCCCGGTGAAGTAGTCAACAGGCAGTTGGGTGTCGGCATCCGTGCTGTGGATGAACGGTGAGCGCACTTTGCCGTCGCGCCAGAGCGCGAGCGCAATGTCAGCGCCGATCTTTCGTGCAAGGCCAACACCGTGTTTGACCGGAATCGTTTGGCCGTTGCTGCAGCGGTCAACGAGCAGGAGTGGTCGATTGTCCGGTGTTCGGCAAAACACGAGCGCGCCTGTACGTGACATGACCCGTTGGCTGAGCCCAGCCAGAGTCGACACGGTCTCACCCTGGCGACCGGGTGGGGCGTTTAGCACGATGATGATCAGCGTCCTGTCTCGTTCCGGGAGGCTACGCCAGCAGTGAGCGAGGCTCTCGGGCGACTCGCGGAAAGCGGGGATGACGAGGACGTTGTCGAAGGAGAGATCGATCGGCACCGATGATGATTCCGGCTCTGCATAGCGGGTCAGGTATTGGTCGACGGCCCGGGTGGTCTTGGTGACGGTCATCAAACAGTCAACTTAGTGGAGGCGCGGCCCGACCGGCAGCGACGCGATGAGCGCCGCCTCGGTAGCTAACCAGAAACCCAGCCGTTCGCGTACGTCATCCAGTGGGAAATAATGCTCGGCGAGCGAGACAAACCCTTCGTAATGTCTAGACTCGGAGCGGGCAAGGCCCGTGTAGAGGGACGCGAGCGCGGAGTCATTCGCCAGGGCGCTGGAGATGAGCGAAAAGCGTTCAGCCCCGCGCGCTTCAATAACAGCGCCACATAGCAGGCGGTCAAGTAAGTAAGGCCCGGCGTCGCCGCGCATCTGGTCCCGCAGACTGTTCACGTAAGGGTCGCGTTTGTCTGCCGTGATGCGGATTTCGCGGTCGAGGATTACGGCAATAACCTGTCGAAAATGACCCAGTTCCTCGATGGCGAGATCAACCATGTGATTGATCAACGTGGGCTTGTCGGGGTAGTGGGCGACCATCGACATCGCCATGGCGGAGGCTTTGCGCTCGTTTGCGGCATGGTCGACCAGGAATGTGTCGAAGTCGCCGAGAACTGCATCCAGCCAGGAGGGGTGCGTTGGACCAGCGAGAACGAGCGCAGCTTGTGGTGGGGCGATCAGCCGAGAATTTCCTGCAGGAATCTGCTGATCTCCTCGACCTCAGGGAGGCAAACCTGATGGCCCATCGAGTAGTCGAACCAGCGTACATCGTAGCCGAGACGAATGAGGTTCTCTCGCGATGTCGCAGCACGCATGATCGGGATCATCGGGTCCCTCGTGCCGTGTGCCATCAGGATCGGAATGGCCAGGTTCTCGTCGGTCCGTTCTGTATCGACGGTTGATACGTCGTACAGATAGGTCGACAGTGCGGCGATGCCGGCAATCCGGCAATTGAGACGCAATCCGGTGTGCAGCGCCATGACACCGCCCTGTGAGAAGCCTGCGAGAACGATGCGGGAGGGGTCGATCCCAGCCTCGATGGCTGCATCGACGAATGCGCGGACGTCGTCTGCGGACCGACTAATGTCATCAGCGCCCTCGTGCTCTGAGTGGGGGATAAAGTCGTACCACGCCCGCATCTCTTCGCCATTGTTAATGCTGACGGGTCGAATGGGCGCGTGCGGGAAGATGAATCGGATGCGGTGACCATCCGGAAGTTTGAGTTCAGGCACGATCTGCTCGAAATCGTGTCCGTCTGCGCCAAGCCCGTGTAGCCAGACGACCACAGCGTCCGCAGGGTGATCAGGCTCGAGCGTGATGTGTTCCAGTAATTCAGTCATCTAGCTGCCTTAATCGGGCGATCATGAACTACCCATCCATGAGCCGACATGTCGGGGCAGGGCGATTATAGGAGTCGTGTGTCGAGGACGTCCAGCCTGCCGTGGTTTGGTCAAGGTGTGCGACGGCACTGAACGTTGATACCATTTTGCTTTTCCCGTCGGAGGCCACCCCGCAAATTCGCACGGCTGCTGTCCTGACAGGCAGACAGCTTCGTCCTGAGATCGAAAAGAGATGCTGAGGTATCGAATTGTCGGGAGGAAATCACACACACTTGGCGGGGGGTTCCGCCCGATTAGTACCGAAAACACTGCAGGAAACTCAATGCCATTGTGAGGTCTTCGCACGGGAGGGTGCCGGGTCTTGGCCCGTTTGAGTAACAGAGCGTCGCTCGTGCTAGCTTGCGAACGGGGTGGTTATTGCCTTAAGACAGCCCCGCGCTCAGGATCTCCGGCAGCCGGCCCCCGAACATGCTCGTCAGTCGTATAAAAACCGGGGAAAATCAGGATTTCAATGTGAATCAGACTATGATGGCCGGTAGCTGGCGGCACTAATGGGGGAATTGAAAAGGGGTAAAATCGGTATTTTAGATAGTGTGTCTGAAGAACCACTAGATTCAGGTCGAGTACTTGACGAGTCAGGAGGGGGGAGAGACGGAAATGTGCGGGTGCGGACATATGCGGTTAGAACATGTGTGATTGCGAACAGAGGCTTGTCGATTGTTGCCTTGCGGGCCTGAAGACGAGTCGATCGCCTTCGCACCGATCCTCCGCTGACAACAGTGAGCGGCGTTAGCGCACACAGTCCAGATTAAGGAGACCGTGGAAGAGGCGTTCAAAAAGAGGCGGGAAGAGGCCTAAAACCTAAACCTAAAGAGAGCGGCAGAGTCCAGCGTAAAGAGACGCGTGAAACATGAGACCCTGCGGTGATGCAAATACGGTGATGCAAAGATGCACCAGATAAAGAAGAAGCAAGTTGGTGCGAAGCCATTAGCAAAGAGCCATTAGCAAGAGCAACTGGCAAAGAGCAACAACGAAAGACCACGAATAACAGGGCGAAAATTAGAGTGAAACCACTCAGTTATTAAAACGACCTAAAAGAGTGCAAAGCGCTCACAAGAGCCCGAAGTCGTCATCGGGAACCAGAAGCCGGCATTCGCGAGTCACAAACACGATATAAAAGAGACCGTCGTATCGCGTGCAAGAGAAGGAACGCAAAAGACATTGAGACATTTGATACAGAGGAGTCGACAGAGCAGCACCCGTCAGCAAGGCGGTGCAGAAGCCATGGCGACTGGGTCAATTGACCTTGGTCCGGCGGTCGACTGGTTGGCAGATCCAAACTCAACTGTCGATATCGCTGGGAGATCGCTGGGTGGCAGTCACATTAGATTCAAGCAAAAGGCAAGCTGAAAAATGAGCGTAGAGCTATTAGATACAACTCGATTCCATGGGTTCAGGGTCAGGCGACAAATTGCTGGAGAGACCTTCCAGGAATACTTCTCCCTGAAAAAAGATGGCAAACGCTTACGCGGTGAAGCCCGGGGCAACGTCAAGGCGATCGCGGAAAAACGGGATGCGACATTACAGCGCAAGCAGCAAAAGGCGCGAGCAGAGGCGGCGCGGACCGCATTGTTCGACGCTGATGGCCGCGTGCGCGGTATTCTCTTTCGAATGAAAATGGAAAAGAGCGGTACCAAGACACCCGTCTTTCAAATTGGAATCATGTCGACGCGTGCGGGCAAGATCGTCAACACCACCGTGTCAATCAACCTCCATGGGTTGGCGGGCGCCTGGTTGAAGGCGGTCGATTTCTACACGGGCCACAAGAAGATCAGCAAGCGCTCTGAGATATACAAGAAGCTGTTGGGCGCGCAGCCGACCCAGGTGCAACTCGATGCCATGAAGCGCAAACGCCCGCGTGGACGTAAGAAATAGGCACGAGGGACCAGAAGGTAAGAGGGATCAGAAATAGGAATGAAGAGTAAGACGTAAGCTCGACCAGAATCCGTCGCCGCCGGCGGTTCTGGCCCTCATCACCGTCGCGCGGGACCAGATGCTGGCAAAGCCAGCTTGCTGACCGCGCGTCTTGCGTTGACGGGCTGCACTGGGCTGCGAGTGGGGCGCAGGTGGCGGATGCGCGGCGAGGCGAAGGACGTCGTCTTTGTTGCGTGTCACGTGAGTTGAATCGCGGCACTCTGGGGATCATGCGTTTTTCCCCGGGACCATCCGATGTTATGGTCCGGCCCTCATGTGAGGAGTTGGCATCTTGAGCGCCTATCGCGACGAATACACGAGATCTATTTCCGACCCGAACGGGTTCTGGCTGGAGCAGGCGCAAGCACTTGGTTGGTACCGACATCCGTCGACCGGTTTCACGCCCGGGGACGACGGGTCCGGGACATGGTTTGCGGACGGCGAACTCAATACCGCGTACCTTGCTGTTGACCATCACGTAGATGAGGGACGTGGCGACGAGATCGCGCTCATCTACGACTCACCCGTGACGAACCAGGTGCGGCGTTTTTCTTACCGTAAGTTGCAGACCGAGATCGCGTTGCTGGCTGGCGCGATTCAACGGCTGGGCGTTACAGTCGGCGATCGGGTCATCATCTATA
>CAVOBC010000021.1:0-24817 GCA_963693635.1 Gammaproteobacteria bacterium
ACGCGCGAGGGTTTGGTCCTCCGGCAGCTCAAATCCCTGGGGATACCTGACGCCCTGATTGCGGCCAAACTTGACGGTGCCGAGGCCGATGGGCGAGACCGCGAGGCCGGTGTTCCCAAGCTTGCGCGCAGAGAGCATCAGTACAGCTTGTCCCACGGCCCGGTTGCGTGGGGCGGGGGTGGCAGGTCAGGGGGTTGCCGCGTTGTGGTGATCGATGGCGCCGGCATCTCGGCCAGTACCTGGCGCGCGAGCAGGGGCATCAGCGTCAGTTTCACCGGCCAGCACGCGAGCACGTTGCCGGCGTGTCCGACAAAAGGCAGGTCGGGCCGCGCGCCGCCGAGTGACGGCTCCGCGCGATTGATGGGGTGGGTCTTCCAGAGCGCGCCGTCCAGGCTCACCCACGGCAGCAGCGCTGCAAGCTCGGCTTGGGCGAAGGCAATCTGTTCCGTCTGGTCGCGGCGGGCACCGGTCTCGGCGAGGTCGCCGCCCAGATACCACACAGGTAAGCCTGCGGCCGAGAGGTGGGTGGTGAACGTGACGCGGGGCTTTTCGCCGGAGCCGAGCGCGGTCGCGTGTGCATGGATTGCTGGCAGGCCGGGCGCGGTGACAGAAACCTGGTGCAGCGGCCGACGTTGCATGGGGATATCCGTTATCTTTGCGGCTTCAAGCAGGGCCTCGTTGCCCTCGCCAGCGGCGCAGATGCAGGTGCGCGCGGTCACGCGTTGCCCGTCGTCGAGGCTTAACGTCACCTGCTCGTCTGTCTGCGAGATCGCCGCGCCCGCCAGAAAGACCGCGTCGCGGTTGCGCCGGTAGAGCACCTCGATCAGTGAGAAGGCGTCGACAACGAGGTCGGCTAGCCGGTACAACTCGCCCTTGAACTGCAGGTCTTGGAAGACGGCCGGGCGCTCATGCGGTGCCGTCACTGTCACCCGGCCGCGCATAAGCTTCGATGCAAAGAACGCGACTATCTTCGATGCGAGCCGACCGTCCGAGAACAGATAATAGTCGCGGGCGAGCGTTGCGACGCCCGAGAGGTCCATCTCCCCGGTACCGGCGAGGCACTCGGTCCAGAATGCAGGCATGTCGGCAATCGACTCCGACGCGCCGGTCAGCGCCCCGGTGAGTGAGTACTTGATGCCGCCGTGAATCATGCCCTGCGAGTGGCCGGTCTGGCCGCCGCCCAGCGAGTGTTTCTCGAACAGAACAACCGCGTGCCCGGCGGCCTGCAGCCGGTCCAGCAGCCACAGCCCGGCCACGCCGCCGCCGATGATCGCGACGTCGTAGTCGGGCGGAGTGGGGTTGGCTGGGCTCAAGCGGTGTTGGGGCAATGGTTCAGGATGGAACGTTGCGCAGGAGTGTCCGCGTTGGCACCCATGGAGTCAATCCGCGGTCACGTCCCGTGCGGCGCGTAGCCGATGCCAGTGCAATCAGGCACGTCGACAAAGCCATCGACGACTGCAGGCAATTTGGCGGTGCTCCCGAAGTGCGTGCCTTCCGGCACCCACGGCAACTCGAACCACTCGGTCGCGGGACTGGTGAACCCCCAATGGATGGATGCGAGCAGGCAGGGGCCCAGGCGAAAGTTGTGTGGGCAGAGCGCAACGTGATGCAACTCGGCGAGCGTACTGATGCGCAGGGCTGGTGTGATGCCGCCGAATTTCGTGATCTCTGGCTGCACGTAGTCGATGATCCCGGCGCTCATCAGCCGCTCGAAATCGGCGAGTGAATACTCGTTTTCCCCGGCTGCGATGCGCATGGGCACGCGCTCCGCGACGGCGGCAATCGCGTTCACGTCGCGCATCGGCCGCACGGGCTCCTCAAACCAGAGAATGTCGTACGCATCGAGCGCATTGCCGACATCGATCGCCTCGTTGACGTCGAAGTGCCCGTTCACGTCCACCATGATCGTGAGGTCGTCGCCGCCCGCCTCGCGCACCACCGCAGTCGCCTCCGGGTCCAGTTCGTGGAGCTTGATGGCGTGAAAACCGTAGTCCAGCGCGCGCTGCGTCTCCGTGCGCAGCGCATCGAAATCCCGCAGCGGCGGCAGGCTGGCGTAAGCCCGCACCTTCATCTTGGCGGGTCCCCCCAGCAGATCGACGAGGCTGCAACCGAGGCGCCGCGCTTTCAGGTCCCACAGCGCCATGTCCACACCCGAGAGCGCCATCATCACGATGCCGTCACCGTAGCGCGCGTACCGATCCGCCGTTTCAAACCACAGGCGCTGGATATGATCGGCAGACTGGCCCAGGTAGCGCGGCGCGATCAGATCCTCCACCGCCGCCGCGATCGGCCGCGCACCGCGTGCGGGCTCATCCGGTGTCGGCATGCCCCACCAGCATTCACCGGTGCCGACATTGCCGGCCTCATCGACGATCTCGACCAGCAGGTTCGGCAAGCCGTCGGTGAGGACGATGGTGCGGATGGATTCGATGCGCATGTCTGGTTTCCTGAAACAGTGATTGGGATGTCGCTTTGGATGAAGCTTGGTGGAAATGTACCGCATCCGTCACTCTTCATCCGTCACGGCGGGAGCAGGAGAAGGAGAAGGAGAAGGAGAAGGAGGTGGTGGCCGATGCATTGCAGGGGCCGCGAAGCGCCCCTGCAATCGGACTTCACTGCGCTGCGACAAGAAAGCCCGTGAGCAAGCGCACCTCGGAGCGCAGACGCAGGTACTTTGCCGAAATCATTTTGATCTCCTTGTTGATGTCCCAGGCCCGGTGCCGGTTCAGGGCTGTATGCGACTCCCGCACAGCCGAATGCACCGCTTCCAGCTCCGGCAGTTGTTTTTCGATCGCCTGCAATCGCGCTTCGCGCCCCGCTAACTCGTCGATGTATATCGCTACCAGCGGCGATGTGACGCGCCGCAGATAGGCGAGGGCGAGGACGACGAGAATCGGGCACCATCATCACCATCGAGCGCGTCAACAACCTGACGGTCGAGGAGGCGATGGCCTGGGCTGACGGCCGGCCTCTCAGTTTTGTTGCGGCCGGCAACGCGTACCGCAGTCCGCGTCAGGTGTCCCTGCCGCAGGTTGGTTTCAAAAACCTCGACGAAGCCGTCGCCGACCAGATCCTTGCGAAAACTTCGTTTCAGCACGACCTCATCCCGTACTCTGAGGGCGATTCCAGGAATCGGGGGCAAAGCTTGCGGCGGCACGAGACGGCAGTTGGTTTGACCCCGCGCGCCGCGTGCCGCGTTCGCGGAGCGTCGGACCTCCGAAGCAGGGGCGTTGGTTTCCGTGCAGTCCGACGTTCCAGGGTGGATCGCCAGAGGGAATGAGGCCGGTCGAAGCCCGACGACATCGTTTTGCCTTTGGCCGACTCAACGCTTCGGCCTGGTCGACGTGCCCGGCGGATGGGTGGGTCGGCTGGGATCACATGGCTAAGGTGCATCGATGAATCTTCATTTGACCTTTGGCGGTAATGACGACGCAGTGGTCCTCAATTGGTTTCCTGCGGCCAATCCAATCGCGTTACGAGCAAAGCGCTTTGTTGACGATGGCGCATATCTAATTTCCGCGAAAGCTCACCGGTGGACCGACTTCTGACATCAACCTGCCCGGCCACACTCGACATGCCGGACATGCCCGCAATCATCGATCAGCGCCAGCATCCGCTGGCCGATGGTAGTGCGCTCGCCTGGGCGTCGGCCTGGGGCGAGGACGCGGTCGGTCCCTTTGTAGACATTGCGTTTGGTGAGGTGACGCAGCGGTTGCGCTGGATTCCACCGGGTGCGTTTCTGATGGGGTCGCCGGCAGATGAAGAAGGTCGCGATTCGGATGAAGGGCCGCAACATCGCGTCACCCTGACCCGTGGCTTCTGGATGTTCGACACGCCGTGCACACGGGACTTGTGGCTTGCCGTGATGGGTAATGACCCGAGTCGCAAAGGGTCGGATCTTGCTTGCCCCGTCGACTCGGTGTCCTGGGACGACTGCCAGACCTTTCTTGCCCGAATTGAAGCGCTGTCGCCGGGGTTGGCACTCGCGTTACCGACAGAAGCCCAGTGGGAGTATGCGTGCCGCGCCGGGACTACGACGGCGCGGTACGGGAACATAGGCGAGATTGCCTGGTACGACGGCGACGATGCCACAGATGGCTCACACCCTGTTGCGACCAAAACGGCCAATGCGTGGGGTCTTCACGATACGCTGGGGAACGTCCGGGAGTGGTGTCACGACCGCTTCGCTGACTACTCGGCAGGCGAGGCCGTCAACCCTAGAGTCGAGCATAGTGATGCCGACGGGACGGCGGGCCGTGTTGTGCGCGGTGGCAGTTGGGTCGACTACGCGCGCAGCGTGCGCGCGGCGTTTCGCAATCGCAGCGCGCCGGGCTGTCGCTACGACGATGTCGGCTTCCGTGCTGTCCGAGTCCTAGACTGAGCGGGTGCAACCCGCCAGCAGGGCGGCGGAGCCGCCTCGTGCCGCGATTTTCGAAATCGGACCGCGCCCAGGAAGTGCTTCAGGTCAATCTCTCGGTAGGCGGGCGTGAGATAGCCCTCACGATTTGCACTCGGTGGGCAACCCGGTCGCCATACCCTCGAACCTGCTATAAAGCGCCGAGCGAGAGCGCGTCTCGCGGACAATCATCACTAAGCCTCCCTCGACACGCACCCGAATGCTCCGACGAATTGCCTACGGACTCTACAGCCTTGTCTACTACCTGATTATCGATCTGGTGGTCGCGCGCTTGCTGGTGAAATCCATCCCGGAGCCGCTCTACCGACAGAATCTGCGACAGCGCTTCGGCGACCTGTCAGCGGTCGGCTTGCCGTCCGCCGGCGTCGACTTCTGGGTGCACGCGGTCTCCGCGGGGGAGACCAATGCGGCCGCGCCCCTGGTGCGACGTCTGCTCACGCACGGCACCGTGCTGATGACCCATTCCACGGCAACCGGTCATGCGCGTAGCCGGGAACTCTTCGGTGACGCGGCGTTTCATGCGTACCTGCCCTACGATCTGCCGGATGGCATGGCCCGATTCATCCGCCAGGCGCGGCCGCGGGTTCTGGTGATCGTGGACACGGAACTCTGGCCGAACATGCTTGCCAGGTGCCGGGAGGCCGGGGTGCCGAGCATTCTGGTAAATGGACGTATGTCCGCGCGCTCGGCAGCGGGTTATGCGCGGGTTGGCATCATCACACGCAGCATGCTGGACGACCTGTCCCGCGTCGCCGTTCAGACCGATCAGCATCTCGCCCGTTTTCTCGACCTGGGTCTGCCACCGGCCAAGGGCGAGGTGGCCGGCAGTCTGAAGTTCGATTTGCAGTTGCCAGAGGATATGGACGCGAAGCGCGATGAGTTCCGGTCCCTGATGAATGCGGATGCGCGGTTGTGCTTCGTCGCCGCGAGCACCCATGCGCCGGAGGAGCAGATCGCCATCGATGCGTATCGCACCCTGTCGGCTGACTTCCCGGATCTGCTGCTCGTACTCGTGCCGCGCCATCCGAACCGCTTCGACGAGGCGGCGGGTTTGTGCCAGGCCGCTGGTCTGCGGGTCGTCCGTCGCACCAGCGGCGGGCTGGTGACGAGCGACATCGATGTCCTGCTGGTCGATACCATGGGCGAACTGTTCGCCTGCTATGCGGCGGCGGACGTCGCGTTCGTGGGCGGCAGCCTGATGCCGGCCGGTGGTCATAACATGATGGAGGCGGCGGCGTTTTCGCTGCCCATCCTCATGGGGCCGCATCTGGACGACGTGGAAGACATCGCCCGCTGGTTCGAGGACGCCGGCGCGTTGCAGGTGGTGCGCGACGGTGACGAGATGGTGGCGCAGTTGCGGCAGGTGCTTGCCGATCCTGAATTGCGCGGGTCCATCGGCGCGCGCGGTGAGGCGGTGATGGCGGCCAATCGCGGTGCTGTCGCGCGGGTCGAGCAGCTCATTTTGGGGCTGCGCGCATCGCCCGATTGACGCGCGTCACAAATATTCACAGCATGGGTCGCAACCCGGCTACATACCGGGCTATAGTCAAAGTCAGGCCATGATGTGACATTCATGGAAGCGATGATTGACGGGTCCTGCGGCGCGAGGACGGATGTTGCGCTCGACGATGTGGGGCATCTTGTGGACAATGGTCGCCGGCTTTTGCGGCTGTTTACAGGCTTGAAGAAAGTGGTCACAGAGAATGCCGAATAAGCTGAAAAACACGACCCTCACGCGCCGCAAGCGCTATGTGCCGGACCTTGCTCTGGACATGGCCGAATGCGACACCAACTACGTGCGCCTGATGCGGCTTTTTCCTGAGATGCACTCGGCGCCGGATCGCACCTTTGGCGTGCGCGGCCAGATGGACGACGGCGCGGTGGTCACCATCAGCATCCTTGAGCGTTGCCGGTACACGACGATGGTCGAGGTACAGGTGGAATCAGACGAGGCGCAGGAGCGTCCGTGGCTGAAGTGGCCGTTCATCGAGGTGCGGGTGTATCACGATCTGCAGAGCGCAGAGGTCGTGCGCTTTGAGCGGCACCGGGTCGCGAAGTATCGTTATGATGTTCCCAATCAGGGCATGTACCAGCCGGACGAGAAGTCCCAGATCAATCGGTTCTTTGGCGAACTATTAACGTTCTGCCTCGCCCATGGCTACTCGATGGACCCTATCGACCTGGGCAACTCTCCCAAGTCGTGACCGGTGCCGGCATTCAGCGGGATGACGCTGGCTTAGTTCTGTTCGCGCTCGTCGTCGTCATCCCCTTCGCTATCGTTATCATCCCCTTCCCCGTCGTCCCCTTCCCCATCGAAGTCGTCATCGTCTTCGCCATCGGGATGGCCATCCTGACGCTCGGCACCATCTTCGCTTGGGCTGATGTATAGGACGGTCGCAAAGCCGTCGCACTCAAGCCGGTTCCACTGGTTGCGCTCAACGATCACGAGTTGATCGCTCTCCAGGGTTTCGAGGGCCGATGTGCCGTCGTCGTACAAACGTTCGATCTCGACGGTGCCGTCGATCAGGTACAGCAGTTCATCGCCGTTGGGGTTGCGCCGCCAACCCGAGTCGCCCTCGTAACGGCCAACGCCAACGAAGGCGTCGTCAAACTGGGTCAGGCTCTCGCCGCCCGCCTGGCCTTTTTCGGCGAGTGCGTCGTGGATTGCCGCGATGTCAAAGATGTTGGCCATGCTTACCTCTTATTCGTGGCATTTGTGTCATTCGTAGGTTCATCATGGCTGCCCGACCCGACGTTGGCGGGTCAGGAAATGTGCGACAGTCGTTCGTGGGCGCATCCTGCATGAAATTGCGACAGATTGCGGTGTTTTTCTGCGTCAAATACGCGGCGTGTCCCTTATAATCGGCACGGCCTGTCCATTCGTCGTTTTCGCAGGAGATTCAGGAGTCCACGCAGCCTTGGCAGCCAGCAAGCGCTCGACACAAGCGACCGGATACCCGCTCATACCCATCTCGACTGATGGCAGGCAAACAACCCCTGACACTTTTTCTGTGGTGCCCCGGCAGCCGCCGTTCGATATCTATCGGATATCGACCTGCACTGTCGTCGCCGCCGCCCCCATTTGACGAGCGTCCATGGCCAGTAGCTATCAGTCTGATTCCATAGAGGTCCTGCTGGGCCTCGACCCGGTTCGCAAGCGTCCCGGTATGTACACCGACACCACGCGGCCGAACCACCTTGCCCAGGAGGTCATCGACAACAGCGTTGACGAGGCGCTTGAAGGCCACGCGACCGAAATCGACGTGATCCTCGGCAAAGATGGCTCCATGACCGTGGAGGATGACGGCCGCGGCATGCCGGTCGATATGCATCCAACCGAGAAGCTGCCCGGCGTTGAGGTGATCCTTACGCGCCTGCACTCGGGCGCCAAGTTCAACCACGACTCGTACAAATTCTCGGGAGGCCTGCACGGCGTCGGCGTGTCTGTGGTCAATGCGCTGTCCAGTCGCTTCGACGTCTTCATCAAGCGGGACCAGAAGTTGCATCACATGGCCTTCGCCGGTGGCACCAAGGTCGGCAAACTGACCGCGCAGGAGAAGGTAGGCCGGCGCAACACCGGCACCCGCATCAGTTTCACGCCAGACCCCCAGTATTTCGATTCGCCCAAATTCTCGGTGCCGCGTCTGCGTCACCTGCTGCGTGCCAAGGCGGTGCTGTGTCCGGGCCTGCGCGTTTGCTTTCGTGACGAGACCGCGGAAGCCGCCGAGGAGCAGTCGTACGAGTGGTATTTTGAGGCTGGCCTCAAGGGCTATCTCGCGGCTGAGACCGACGGCTACGACGTGCTGCCGGCAGAGCCGTTTGAAGGCAGCATGGCCGGCAACGACGAGGCGGTCGACTGGGCCGTGCAATGGTTCGCGCAGAAGGGCGACCTGATAACAGAGAGCTATATCAATCTGATACCAACGACCCTTGGTGGCACCCACGTCAACGGACTGCGTTCCGGTCTGCTGGAGGCGATGCGTGAGTTCTGCGAGTTCCGCAACCTGATCCCCCGGGGCATCAAGATCACGGCGGATGACATCTGGGATCAGTGCAACTACGTGCTGTCGGCCAAGATGCTGGACCCGCAGTTTTCCGGCCAGACCAAGGAGCGGCTGAATTCGCGTCAGGTGGTGGCCTTCATCTCCGGCGTCGTCAAAGACAGCTTCAGCCTCTGGCTGAGCCAGCACGTCACCGATGGCGAGGCGATCGCAGAGTTGGCGATCAACCGCGCCCAAGAGCGCATGCGCGCCGGCAAGAAGGTTGCACGCAAGAAGGTCACGAGCGGCCCGGCGCTGCCTGGCAAGCTCGCGGATTGTTCTTGTCAGGACGCAATGGAGGGCGAGCTCTTTCTGGTGGAGGGCGACTCGGCGGGCGGTTCGGCCAAGCAGGCGCGGGACCGGGAAACCCAGGCGATCATGCCGCTGCGGGGCAAGATCAAGAACACGTGGGAGGACGATTCGTCCGTCATCCTGGCGTCCCAGGAGGTGCATGACATCTCGGTCGCCATCGGCATGGACCCGGGCTCCGATGATCTGTCGGGCCTGCGCTACGGCAAGGTGTGCATTCTGGCGGATGCCGATTCAGACGGCCTGCACATTGCGAGCCTGCTCATCGCGCTCTTTGTGCGCCACTTTCCGGCACTGGTCGCGCACGGCCACGTGTATGTGGCGATGCCGCCCCTTTATCGCATCGATGTCGGGAAGGAGGTCTATTACGCGCTGGATGAGGCAGAGCGGCAGGGGTACCTCGACCGCATCGCCGCCGAGAACAAGAAGGGCAAGGTCATTGTGCAGCGCTTCAAGGGCCTTGGTGAGATGAATCCGCTGCAACTGCGGGAAACGGCGATGTCCAAGGACACCCGGCGGCTGGTGCAGTTAGAGATGGAAGAGGCGAGCAAGGTTGACGACCTGATGGACATGTTGCTCGCCAAGAAACGGGCGGGCGACCGCAAGATCTGGCTTGAGTCCAGGGGCGACCAGGCTGACCTGAGTGCCTGATTGCCTCACCAGCGCTATGACCATCGCTGCCGCCAGCGCTATGGCGGTGCCGTATGTTGCGGGTCGGCGCGGACGCCGGGACGGCAGCATTGATATTGAATTGACGGTTCCTACCCCTTGCACGGGGACAAAGCGACAGCGAGACGAAACGTATGAGTGATATGGATCAAACCGACTACAGCGAGTCGATTCCCATTCGCCAGTTCACCGAGGGCGCGTATCTCAACTACGCGATGTACGTGATCAACGACCGTGCGCTGCCGCATGTGGGCGATGGCCTGAAGCCGGTGCAACGGCGCATCATCTATGCGATGAGCGAACTGCGCCTGGGCGCGGATGCTAAATACGCAAAGTCGGCGCGCACGGTCGGCGACGTCATCGGCAAGTTCCATCCCCACGGGGATGCGGCCGCTTATGAAGCGATGGTGCTGATGGCGCAACCGTTCTCGTATCGCTATCCGCTCGTGGACGGCCAGGGCAACTGGGGCTCGCCGGATGATCCCAAGTCCTTTGCGGCCCAGCGTTATACCGAATCCAAACTCACGGCGTACTCGCGGGTGCTTTTGTCAGAACTCGGCCAGGGCACGGTGGAGTGGCTGCCCAACTTTGACGGCACGCTGGAAGAACCCCGTACGCTGCCCGCCCGGTTGCCCAATGTCCTCTTAAATGGCGGCAGCGGTATTGCTGTTGGCATGGCGACGGACATACCGCCGCACAATCTGCGCGAGTTGGCGGCGGCGTGCATTCACTTGCTGGACTCGCCGAGGGCAACGCTTAACGATCTCATGACCCACATCCATGGGCCGGACTTTCCGACCGAGGCGGAGATCATCACGTCCGAGGCGGACATTCGCGACATTTACGAGACTGGTCGCGGCATGGTGCGCGCACGGGCGGTCTATCACGTTGATCAGGGCGATATTATTATCACAGCGTTGCCATTCCAGGTGTCGGGCACGCGGATACTGGAGCAAATCGCCGCGCAGATGCAGGCCAAGAAATTGCCGATGGTCGTGGATCTGCGCGACGAGTCGGACCACGAAAATCCGACGCGCATCGCCATCGTTCCCCGCTCCAATCGCGTGGACATCGCCGCGTTGATGAGCCATCTCTTTGCCTCGACGGATCTCGAACGCAGCCACCGGGCCAACTTCAATGTCATCGGCATCGATGGCCGGCCAGCCGTCAAACCGCTGGTGACGATGCTGACCGAATGGCTCAGCTACCGCCAGGACACGGTGCTAAGACGCCTGCAGTTTCGGCTCGACAACATCCTCAATCGTCTGCACCTGCTCGAAGGTCTGCTGATTGCGTATCTCAACCTGGACGAGGTGATCCACATCATCCGCACGGCGGATTCGCCGAAGCCCGTGTTGGTGGAGAAGTTCAGCTTGTCGGACCGGCAGGCCGACGCGATTCTGGACATTCGCCTGCGCCAACTGGCGCGGCTTGAAGAGGACAAGATCCGCGCCGAACAGGACGAATTGCAGAGCGAGCGCGCAGACCTTGAGAAGACGATCAACTCGAGGGCGCGGCTCAAGACGCTGGTGAAAAAAGAGATCGTCGCGGACGCCGAAGAGTACGGCGACGCGCGTCGCTCGCCGATTGCCATCCGCGAAGAGGCGAAGGCCTTCACCGAAAAAGACCTGCTGTCGACCGAGCCGGTGACGGTCGTTTTGTCAGAGAAAGGCTGGGTGCGCGCCGCCAAGGGCCACGACATTGATCCATCTGAACTCAACTATCGGGCGGGTGACAGCTTTTTGCACGCGATGCCCGCGCGCAGCAACAACGACATCATCTTTCTGGACAACGTCGGGCGTGCCTACACCCTCGCTGCCCACTCGTTGCCTTCTGCGCGGGGTCAGGGCGAGCCGCTCTCGGGCCGACTGAATCCCGCGGACGGCGCGCGTTTTGTTGGTTTCGCGACCGGTGACCCGGAGGACCGGTACGTGGTCGCCTCAGACGCGGGCTACGGTTTTGTGGTCAAGGTGAGCGACATGATCACCAAGAACAAAGCGGGCAAGGCGCTGATTTCAACGCCGAAAGGCAGCGAGGTGATCATGCCGGTGTCCGTGGGTGACATCGAGAGCAGCTACCTCGCGTCGGTCAGCAACGAGGGTCGGCTCCTGATCTTTCCGCTCGCCGAATTGCCGCAATTGCCGCGCGGCAAGGGCAACAAGATAATGAACATCCCGCCGGCGCGGGTTCGCGACCGGCTGGAGATGATGATTGGCATTGCGGTGCTGGGCGAGACGGACACGCTGGTCGTCCATTCGGGCAAGCGGCACGTCAACCTGAAGTTTGCGGACCTCGGCCACTATCAGGGCGAGCGCGCGCGCCGGGGACTGAAGCTGCCGCGTGGATTTCAAAAGGTCGATCGCATCGAGGTTGCACTCTGATCGCCTGCCGCCGCCGAGACCGTGGATGCCGATCAAGCGTGCGGGCAAGATCGAGATCGGGATCAAGGATGAATACGGTGCGACCATCACTTTTCTGCTGTCTGACGACCCGGGCTACGTCACCGGATCCACCATCAAGGTGGACGGTGGCTACCTTGCGACCTGACCCGTGATCAGCCGGTGGATCTTGACCTTGAGCGTCGTGCTGCTCGGCGCCTGTGGCACGGCGCCCGTGACCAGCGTGGGTCTATATGGTGACGCGCCTGTGCGCCACGCGGTCGCAGGCTCGACCGGGCAGGGCATCGCGACGCGGGTGATCGCTGCGGCCCCGGATGACGTACTTGCCGCGGCGCGGGCCACGTTCGTCAAGCTTGATTACGTTCTCGAGACAGAGGTGGCGACCGGCGCGGGGAGTCGCTTAACAGCACGTGGCCGCGCCCACTGCGTCGGGAATCTGCGCAAAGTGACGATGGCGGTCTACGTGGCGGCGACGGCGACCGGCACTGCGGTCACGGTCATTTTCGACAACCACGACCAGCCGTGTCCCCTTGGCAACCTGGTGGAGGTTGGCGCAAGCCAGATACTGCAACAGATGCTGAAATTCACGGCTCCATTCACGGCTCGCGCAGCGAACGTGAACTCTTAGCATGTCGCTACCCTTGCCCCATTCACGGCTCGCGCAGCGAACGTGAAACTCCTACCCACACGCTAACCTTCCCCCATTGTCCCCGACACGTCCCGACCATCCCCGACGGAGGTCTCCAACACCCCAACCCGACACCCCAACCGACACCACCCCAACCGACACCACCCCAACCCACCACCACAACCCGTGTTAGTGTCGAGCCATGACCGAACATTTCACAATCGCCTGTATCAGCGCGGCGCTCGCGCTCTCGTTGGCAACGGGCGCACGTGCGCAGCCCGCGCTTGCAAACATCGATTACAAACACGGTTACGCGTTCTTGAGCGAACCGAAATACCCGGCTGACTTCACGCATTTCGACTACGTAAACCCCAAAGCCGTAAAAGGCGGGCGCATGCGCAACCCCGCCATGGGTGCGTGGGATAACTTCAACAATATGTCGATTCCGAGTGGCCGGATGGCCCCCGGATTAAGCGTCGAACAACCGCACGTGAACTTAGTCCACGATTCCCTGATGTCCAAGGCGGCCGATGAGCCTGCGACGATGTATGGACGTCTGGCTGAAGCGATCGCCGTTGCAGAAGATGGCGCCTACATTGCCTTCAAGCTACGTAACAACGGCCGCTGGCACGATGGGCAGCCGATCACAATCGAGGACGTGCGTTTTTCATTCGAGATATACATGACCAAAGCGTCGCCAACGATTAGCGAACCGTTGGCGCCGATATCCGCGATCAAGGTCGTGGGTCCTCGGGAAATCCTCTTCGAGATTCACGAACACCTGCGCGGCGACCCTTATTTGCCCTTTCGTATTGGGCTGAAGCCGATTCTGGCCAAGCACTACTGGGAATCACGAGATGTAAAAAAAACCAGCATCGAGGCGCCCCTGGGATCCGGCCCTTACAAGGTGAAGAAATTCCGGATTGGGCGCTCGGTCACTTTTGCAAGAGTGAAGGATTACTGGGGTGCGGATATCCCGGTGATGCGTGGGCGCTATAACTTTGACGAGTTGAAGTGGGATTTCTTCCGCGATGATCAAGTGCAGACCGAATCCCTGAAAGGCGATGTCATCGATGTGCACATTGAGAATATTCCGCGTCTGTGGAATACGGCGTACGATTTCCCTCCCGCGCACGCGGGTGTCTTCAGCCAACAATTTTTGCCGATTGAAAGACCGTGGGGGCTCTGGTGGCCGGTGTTCTGGAATCTGGATCAGCCCCGGTTTCAGGACATTCGCGTGCGCGAAGCCTTGTGGCTGATGTCTGACGTACCCTGGCTAATGTGGATCAATTACGGTTTTTATACCACCTCGGAGAGCTTCTTCCACGGCTCCGAGTTTGCCTCGAGTGGCCTTCCCGATAAGCGGGAGTTGAAGTACCTGGAGCCAATTGCCCACTTGATTCCTGAGCGCGTGTTCACAGAAGCGTACCGACAGCCACCGAACGGCGGTAAGGGTTGGCATCGGGACAATATCCTTCGCGCGATGGAACTCCTTAAAGAGGCAGGATGGGTAGTCGAAGACGGCCGTCTGGTGCACTCGGAGACGCGTGAGCCATTCCACATTCGCTTCGTGGCAGTTTCCCCAGCGCTCGCCCAGGCGTGGATTCCCTACATGCAGAATCTAAAGCGGTTGGGGATTACGTCTACCGCGAAGTCCCCTGAGATTTCTAATTGGTTGTTTCGCCAGCAATCAGGGGACTTCGATGGCGGTTCCGTGCCGTTTTCGCCGGACTTCACGCCGACACAGTTGATCGCCAACACTTTCTCGTCTGCGACTGCAGACCTGAAATACTCCAATAACCTGACCAATATGCGTGACCCAGCGATTGATGCGTTGATCGAGTCCATAAAAAGGGCCTCTAACTGGGACGATTACGTGGCCGCTATCAGGGCATGGGACAGGGTCATGCAATGGAACTTCTATTACGCCGTCAGGTTTTCGAAGACACAAATTGGCCTGGTGCATTGGGAGCGTTACGGCTGGCCCGAGCCGGACGCGCCGCTCACTCGCGAGGCCCATCTCGATACGTGGTGGTGGGACGAAGAAAAAGCGCAGAAACTGGCTGACTACCGCGCGGGTCAACGCTGATGGGACGTTATCTTCTGATCCGGTTGTTCCTGATTGCACCGACGCTTTTTGGGATCATGGTCATCAACTTTGTGATCGTCCAATTTGCACCGGGTGGGCCGGTCGAACAAGCGATCGCACAAGCAACCGGCATGAACATGTCATCCACTGCGTCGATCTCGACCTCCAGCATGGGACCGTCCTCTGAATCGGGCTATACCGGCAAGGAAGGGATATCGCCGGAGTTCGTCGCTGAACTCGAAAAGGCGTTCGGATTCGACAAACCGGCCCACGAACGCTTCCTGCTAATGCTCGGGAATTACGCCCGACTCGATTTTGGCAAGAGCTATTTTCAGGATCGTCCGGTCCTGGACATGGTATTGGAGCGATTGCCGGTCTCGATCGGATTGGGCGTGTGGGCACTGCTGTTGATCTACATGATCTCGATCCCACTCGGCGTTGCCAAAGCTACATCCGACGGTCAACCCTTCGACGTTTGGACCAGCGGTGCGATTTTCGTTGCGTACGCCATCCCCGGCTATCTGTTTGCCGTCATCCTCATCGTGGTTTTCGCGGGTGGCAATTATCTCAATTGGTTTCCGATGCGCGATCTGTTTTCAGAGAATTTCAGTGAGCTTTCATTGTGGGGCCAGATTAAGGACTACTTCTGGCACCTTGCCTTGCCGCTGACCGCGCTGACGATCGGCGGGTTCGCAATGCTCACCATGTTGACCAAGAACAGCTTTCTGGAAGAGATCAACAAGCAATTTGTCCTGACCGCAAGAGCCAAAGGACTGACCGAACGGCGGATTTTGTTCGGTCATGTGTTTCGCAATGCGATATTGATTGTGATCGCCGGGTTCCCTGCCGCATTTGTCGGCCTGCTGTTTACAGGCGCGCTTTTGATCGAAGTCATTTTCTCCATTGATGGCATCGGGCTGCTCGGTTACGAAGCCATTGTGAAGCGGGACTACCCGATCTTTTTTGGCACCTTGTTCTTCTTTACGTTACTGGGTCTGATCATGCAGTTGATTGGCGATATCGTCTATACACTCGTAGACCCGCGAATAGACTTCGCGACGCGGGACTGATGGGTACCGAGAAGCAAAGCGCGAGATTTCGCTTGTCCCCACTTAATCGACGACGCCTCGACATCTTTAAGTCCAATCGGCGCGGCTACTATGCGCTGTGCATCTTTTCCGTGTTGTTCACGATCTCGCTCTGTGCCGAAATGATCGCCAACGACAAACCGATCGTATTTGCGTACAAGGGTGATCTCTACTTTCCGATAATCGCGTTTTACAGCGAGTCCGAGTTGGGCGGTGTATTGGAGACAGAAGCCGCCTATCGCGATCCCTATGTCGCGAACCTGATCGATGCTGACGGATGGGCAATTTGGCCCCCCATCCGGTTTTCGTTCAATACCATCGATTATTCTTATCAGGTCGTGCCGTCGCCGCCGGATAGTGTGCATATCCTTGGTACAGATGGCTCAGCCACCGACATATTCGCGAAGCTGCTCTATGGCTTTCGCTTGTCGGTGCTCTTTGGCATCTCATTGACCATCATCAGCGCAGTGATCGGTGTCACCGTTGGTGCACTGCAGGGCTATTACGGCGGGCTCGTCGATCTGATCGGTCAGCGTCTCGTGGAGATACAAACCGGACTGCCTATTCTCTTTGTCCTGATTATCCTCGCCAGCATTGTTGAGCCCAACGTGTACTGGTTGCTCGGCATCTTGTCACTCTTCAGTTGGATGGTATTTGTTGGGGTGGTGCGGGCAGAATTCCTACGCGCTCGCAACTTTGAGTTTGTTCGGGCGGCCCGAGCGCTGGGTGTTGCCGACTTTACGATTCTCTATAAACACGTTTTTCCAAACGCGATGGTCTCGACGCTGACCTATGTGCCGTTTGTGCTGAACGGTTCGATTACTTCGTTGACCGCTCTCGACTTTTTGGGCTTTGGTCTGCCGATCGACTCGCCTTCGTTTGGCCGGCTGCTTTCCGATGCCAAGGCCAATCTACAAGCACCCTGGATGGCGTTCTCCGTGTTCTTTGCGCTTGCTACCTTGCTGAGCTTGCTGATTTTCATCGGTGAGGCGGTGCGCGATGCCCTCGATCCACGCCGGGCGTTGCTCTCGGGCGACAAGATTGAGGCGACTACCGAAATGGTTGGTATGCAGACGGCATGATTGAGACGACCGGGCGTCCAGGCTGGTTCTTGTCCAAAATTGTCATCCTTTGCTGATAATCGACGCCATGAGCAACGAGCGAACCCCCGCCGCGTGTCATGAATCCCTGGAGTAGGTCAGTAGGTCAATGGGTCAGCAGGTCCGCCAGAACCTCTACGCCTGGCCGTCTTCCATCATTCGCCGTGCGTGGCGCTCTATCAGAGACCGGCTCGCGCCCGCTTCAATCGTGTATACATCTGCTTCGCCGTCGCCCTGGCCGATCATGGCACTCTGATGACTTTTTAGGATAAAGCCGTGGGTGACGCCAACCTGATCTTTTAGCTGCTCGCTCGCCAGCAGGTGCCCGGCGCTGACCGATGCGAGGTGACTCGCGTGCTTGCGCGCTTCCGCCCACGCGTCCGGGTCGGATACGTGGACCGCACTGTTGACGCTAAAGCCCGGGTTCGCAGTGCTGAGTATGTGACCGACGAGCAGCGCGGTGTGGATGGCGTCGGTCGGGTCTTCAAAACGCGCCGTCACTTCGTCGCCTTCGTGCATGGTGATCTGGCCGCGAAAGACATCGAGCGCCGCCTGCACGGCCTGCAGGTGCTGCATCAGGAGGCGCTCCGGGCGAATCTTCATGACGAGCACGATCTGCCGCAAAGGCAGTTCGGTGGCGATCGGCAGTGCGACGACCTCGTCGTTCTCGCTTGTCTGCGGCCGCGGCGGCTCCGTTTCTGATGGGGTAGCAACCGGTTGCGCTGTGGACGTTCCCCGGGCGAACCAGAATGCCGCCGCCGCGAGCGCCGCCTGCACGCCGAGCAGGATGCCGACCATCAGATTGACCGTGGCACCAATCCAGCGGTTGTCGCGCCCGACTTGCACGTAGCCCAGAACCGCATTTTGATAGTTGATCTCGGCGGAGTACATGACGAGGTCGACACCCCCACGCCCGGACTGGGCAACCAGCTTGTCCCCGGCGTAGACCGAGGCCGTCTCGAAGTAGCCCTTCTTGCCCATCTCCGCGAGGATCACGTTGACCGAGAGCAGATCGTCGTTCACCAGGTGCTCGCCAATCGAGACGGCCATCAGATCGGTGATGGATTCACCCATGCGGGTCGCCTCCTCACTGAGCCGGGTCGTGACCAGTTGATGGCTGAGCGCGGCGACCAGCAACGCACCAACGACAATGGGCGCTGTGATCAACAGAAGCAGGCGGTTCATCGGGGGGCAGCGGGACCAGCGTGGTGGAATGGGTGCATTGTACTGCCCGGCGCGACTGGCCGTTGACGTTTGCGCCTTTTTGCTGCGCGGAAGACATCGCCGGGTCGCGATTTCCACAAGCACTTGTATGCGACGTGGACCCCGCCGATGACGTGCCATCGATCTGCCTTCGCCCGCGCATCGGGGCCGGCTTCGAGCGCGAATGCCCGCAAAGCTGGTTCCGCCATACAAGCGAGGGGATAATGCGCCGATGAGTGAGATTCTTCTGATTACGGTGACTGGCGAGGACAAGCCCGGACTGACCGCGGCGATTACAGCCCGGCTGGGCGACCTCGATGTCGACATTCTGGATGTGGGCCAGGCGGTCATCCACAGCTACTTGTCACTCGGCATCCTGGTCAGCCTGCCCGGCGACTCTCGGGATGTTCTTAAGGAACTGCTGTTCCAGGGGCACGAGCTGGGATTCAGCGTGCGGTTCTCGCCGGTCGCGGCTGATAGCTACGACAAGTGGGTGGGGCTGCAGGGCAGATCGCGCTTCATTCTCACGTTGCTCGCCCGGCGCGTGAAGGCGTCTCACCTGGCGCAGGTGTCCCGGGTGGTTGCCGAGCATGGCCTCAACATCGACAACATCTCTCGCTTGTCCGGCCGGGTGCCACTCGAAGCCGCCACCGACAGCGCGAACACAGGTGGCAATCTCAGCCGGGCGAGCGTTGAATTTTCGCTGCGCGGTGAACCGGATGACCCGGCGGCATTTCGCACGGCGATGATGAACATCTGCGGCGAGCTGGATATCGATGTGGCGGTGCAGGAAGACAGCCTCTTTCGTCGGCACCGGCGCCTGGTTGCATTTGATATGGATTCAACACTGATCGACACCGAGGTGATCGATGAGCTGGCCGTGCGTGCCGGTGTCGGTGACGCCGTGAGTGCGGTCACCACGGCGGCAATGAATGGCGAGATGGAGTTTGCTGAAAGTCTTGCCCTGCGAGTGGCGTTGCTTGCGGGACTCAGCGAGTCTGTGCTCGCTGACGTTGCGGCAAGTTTGCCGCTCATGGAGGGCGCTGAGCGCCTTTTTCGCATCCTGCGCCAACTCGGTTACAAGACTGCGATCCTGTCCGGCGGCTTCACGTATTTCGGTGCGGTGTTGAAAGCGCGACTCGGAATCGATTATGTGTACGCCAACGAGCTCGAAATCTGTGATGGCAAACTGACTGGTAGGGTGGTGCCGCCGGTGGTCGATGCCAACCGCAAGGCGACCCTGTTGGCTGAACTCGCGGAGCGCGAGGGCATCAGCCTTGAGCAATGTATCGCGGTCGGTGACGGCGCGAACGACCTCGCGATGTTGAGCCTTGCCGGCCTTGGTATTGCTTTTCACGCCAAGCCGCTCGTCAAGGAGCGGGTCAAGCAGAGCGACGGTCAGTCGATTGCTAACCTCGGTCTGGACAGCATGCTGTATCTGATGGGCTTGCGTGACCGGGATCTTGCGCGCGCACGCCAAGCGTAACAGCCGTTGCGAGGGGGTGGGTGCGGAGAAGAGGCGGAGAAGAGAAGAGAGGAGAGCAGTTTGCCCCGCTGTGATCAGACGTCTTCGCTGGAGAAGTCGTAGTCCATGGCGTCGATTGGCTCAGAGATGTAATTGCCCTGAATGAAGTTGACGCCTGCTTCCCACAGGGTGCCGAGCACGATGGGAGACTCCACGCCCGAAATGGCGGTCAGCACGCCTTTGGCTTGCAGCGACTTGACCATGTCGATCAGGTCTTTGCGTTTCTCCTCTGAGTCTTCGACCGACTGGGCGAACGAGCCGTCCAGCTTTACGTACTCGGGCGTCAGATGCTTCAGCAGATTGAACGGGTTGAGCGAACAGCCAAAGTGGTTGATCGACGTCTTGCAGTGCAACTGGCTCATGCCCTGGAAGAACACCTTGGCGTGCTTGATGTAGGACGTCGCATCACTCTCGTGCACCTGACAGATAACGGCGTCACTCGGCAGGCGCGCGGCTTTTAGCGCCACGCTCATCCACGGCAGGAACGTGTCGTCGGTGACGGAGCGGTGGGACAGGTTGATGAAGAGGCGCGCTTTGCCGCCCTCGGCGCGCTGCACGGACAGCATTTTGATCGATTGCAGGATCACCCAGCGGTCGATCTTGCCGAGCAACTTGGCGTCGTCCGCAGGACCCAGGAACTGACCCGGCAGCAGCACGTTGTCGTCGTCATCGATGAGCCGTAGCAGCACCTCGAACTGTTCGTCATCGTCGCGATGCAGGCTGACGATGGGCTGAAACATCAGCTTGAAGGAGTTCTCGTCGAGCGCGCGTTTGACCAATTCCTGAATGGAGTTGGCAGTCATCGAGTTGCCGTCGGCCATCTTTACTTCGGCCGAGAAGAAGCTGACGCCGTTGCCGTTCTCAACATCGTCTGCGGCACGGTGCGCGCGCGTGACGATCTCTTCGCCCTGGGGCGCGTTCTCTGTGATGAGGGCGAGGCCAGTGCTGATGGTCAGGTCGTAGCTCTTGCCGTCGATTTCGGACATATGACCTTCGACCTGGGCGCGCAGACTCTCGGCAAACGCTTCGGCATCGGCGCGGTCGCCGCCCTTGTGCAACATTGCAAACACGTTGTCGCCGAACCGTGCGAGCAGGTGCTGGGTGTCGTCCACTGCGTCTGACAAGAGGTTGGCAAAATCGACCAGGATCAGGTCGGCGTTGACAAGCCCGGCCTCGGAGCGAATTCGCGGGAAGTCGTCCACGGCGATATAGAAAAGGACATACGACTGGGCGCCGGCCGCGGCCTGACCGACGGCCGTGTCCAGATGCTCGTTGAAGTACTGGCGATTGTAGAGACCGGTCAAAAGGTCCTGGCTCGAGATCTCTTTCAGCCGATCTTCGAGTTCGCTGTCGTCGGTCAACGGCCGGAAGATGACCTGGGTGCAGGCTTCGCTGTCGTACATGGCCGGGGTCATCGACAGGTTCGACAGAATGCGGGACTCGTCGCTTGCAACGCAGGTGAACTCTTCAGTCAGCAAGTCTGAGTCAGACATGCTGGTCAGGAATTTCTTGAATTTGGACTGATCTTCGGACGCGATGAGGTCGATGATTGGAATGCCGGCAAAGTCGTCGACGTCCTTGTAGCCAAAGAGATCGGCATAAGCCTTGTTGACGTAGATGTGCATGCCTTCGTGCACATAGGAAATCGCAGCGCTGGAGCTGTCGAGCAGCAACTGGTTGCGCCGTTCGGCCTCGCGGAGGTCGGATTCGGCCTTGCGCTTGCCGCGCCGGTGCACGAGGTTGGTCAGTTCGCGGTCAATGATGAGCCGCAGACGTTCATGGTCTGAACCGAGGCCGACATCCTGGGCGCCCATGCGCAGGCCCTCGGTGATCGATTCGGGCTCGTCGTTGTCGACCAGCAGGATGAAGGGGATGTCTTTTTCCTGGCTCTGTACCAGTTGAAGGCATTCCTCAGCGCTAATTCCGTCGGCTTCTTCGCGGGCGAGGAAGAGATCCCAGGGTTGCTCCTGCAGTTTGCTGCCGAGATCCTGGACGGACACTACCTGATGGGCGCGGGTCGCTCGGCCAGCATTTCGAAGCAGCACGATAAGCTCTTCCGCGCGGTTCTGGGAGTCATCCAGAATCAGCAGCCTGACGGGATCCTTATTCATGGAAGCTTCATGGATATCGTGGCACGATCGCGCCCGTTTGCCGGAATTCGATGATTGTTCTTATGTTTGAATGTCGGTAACCGCGAATCTCTCGCGGTGTGCTGCGCGCCAACGATCTGGCGCCAGACTCGGGTGCGCTGGTACTTTGATCAAACGCACGATGCCGGCGCGCTCATCCATGTGCCGAAACTGTGACAGCAAGTCATAACTATAGCAGAAGCGATGCGTTTCCTGACCAAATGGCGTCGTAGACCCCGGTGCTTTGAGGCGGCGGCCGTGAGCCTGTCTGTCAGGCGATGATGGTCTTGTTACGTGCGCCCGGGACCTCGCGCGCGAGTCGTGGCACCAGGTAACCGGGCAGTTCGGCCCGAAGCTCGCCGATGAGGTGCCGGGCCGCTGTCTCGCCGGTATCGAAATGGGCGGCTCCGGCAACCTTGTCCAGCATGTGCAGGTAATAGGGCAGCACACCCACTGCGAACAGACGTTCAGACAGTGCCGCAAGCGCGGGAACGGAGTCGTTGACCCCGCGCAGCAGCACGCTCTGATTGAGCAGGGTGACGCCAGATGCGGCCAGCCGCGCCAGTGACTCGCCCACCTGATTGTCCAGCTCGTTCGCGTGATTGGCGTGAATCACCGCCACCACGCGCAGGCGCGTGTTTGTCGCCCAGTCGAGCAGGGCCGGGCACACGCGTTGCGGGATGACGACCGGCAGGCGCGTGTGGATTCTGAGCGTCGTCAGATGTGGAATTTGATCGAGGGCGCCCACGACCCGGGCGAGGTGTTGATCGTTCAGCACGAGCGGATCGCCGCCGCTCAGAATGATCTCGTGGATCGAGCTGTCGGCCGCGATGCGGGCGATGATCGCATCCCACGCGGCCTTGTCTGGCTGGTGCTCGGCGTAGGGAAAGCTGCGCCGAAAGCAGTACCGACAGTTGATCGCGCATGCGCCGGTCGTCACGATCAGCATGCGGCCGTTGTACTTGCTCATCGTGCCGTCGCCATCAGCGAATTCGAGCTCTCGGAGTGGGTCTGGGGTAAAGCCCGGAACCTCATCAAGCTCGGCGGCGACTGGCAGCGCCTGGCGGAGCAGCGGGTCGTCGGGGTCGCCGGCGATCATCCGGCTTACATACGGCAACGGGACCCGCAGGGGGAAGTCGGTGGGGACGTCCGTCGCCGTTGGCGCGAGGGACAGCAGGCGCCGCAAATCGGCCTCAGTGTTGACGGTGTGCGCGAGCAACCACTGCCAAGATTGCGCCTGCCAACTGATATCCGATAGAGGTATCATGCCGCCTTTCAATCCTGCGGGGTCATTAATGGCGACGTATTCTACCAACGAATTCAAGTCCGGACTGAAGGTTCTGTTGGAAGGTGATCCGTGCAACATCGTTGAGAACGAGTTTGTAAAGCCCGGCAAGGGTCAGGCGTTCAATCGGGTTCGACTGCGGAATCTGAAGACCGGGCGGGTGTGGGAACGCACTTTCAAGTCGGGCGAGTCTATAGCGGGCGCCGATGTCATGGAGCATGACATGGAGTACCTGTATACCGATGGCGAATACTGGTACTTCATGAAGACAGACGGCAGCTTTGAGCAACTGGGCGCTGACAAAGCGGCGGTCGCAGAGGCGGAGAAGTGGCTTAAAGAGCAGGACAAGTGTGTTGTTACGTTGTGGAATGACGTGCCGATTGGCGTCGCGGCACCCAATTTTGTCGAACTCGCGATCACCGAGACAGACCCTGGCCTGAAGGGCGACACGGCGAGCGGCGGTTCCAAGCCTGCCACGTTGCAGACCGGAGCCGTCGTCAAAGTGCCGCTCTTTATCAACGTCGGCGAGGTGATTCGCGTCGACACCCGCACCGGGGAATACCAGAATCGGGTCAAGAACTGATTGGCGCCCCGGCGCAGACGTCGGGACGATCAGGCAACGCGCACAGATTCTGTGGCAGATCCGCGAGTTCTTTCGCGAACGTGACGTGCTGGAGGTAGCAACGCCGCTCCTTGCCCGGCACACGGTGACAGATCCCCACATAGACAGCTTGTCCGTGGTCACGGGTGGTGGTGACAGTGATCCTGATGGGGCGGACGCCGTTCGGTTTCTGCAGACCTCGCCCGAATACGCCATGAAGCGGCTCCTTGCCGCCGGCTTTCCTTCGATCTACCAGATGGGATCCTGCTTTCGTGCCGGCGAAAACGGCGCGCGTCACAACTCCGAATTCACAATGCTCGAGTGGTACCGATTGGGGTTCAGTCTCGATGCGCTGATCGATGAGGTCGAGGCGCTCATGCTTGTCCTGGACGGTGTCCTCGACCCTCTTCCCGATCCTCTGCCCGACCCGGGCCCAGAACACCTGCCCAAAGACGAGCGTGCGCTGACCGCGCGGTTTGCGCGCGTCGCGTATGGGGACCTCTTTGAGCGTGCGGTTGGCATCAACCCGCATCAGGCATCGGATGACGCGCTACGCGCGGTCCTTGCGGACACGATTGAGTTGAGTGCCGGGGCCGCACCTCCGCGCAACGACTGTCTGGATCTGCTGTTCAGTCAGTGTGTGCAACCGGGGCTCACCGCGCCGACCTTCGTGGTCGACTACCCGGCAAGCCAGTCGGCGCTGGCGGAGTTGGGCGAGGACGCGTCGGGTCAACCCGTTGCGCGACGATTCGAGTTCTTTGCGGGCGGTGTTGAGCTTGCCAACGGGTATTTTGAGCTGCGCGACGGCGCGGAGCTTGAGGCGCGCATGCGCGAGGACAATCGTTTGCGGCTCGCGCTCGGCAAAGATGCCGTGTCGCCAGACGAGCGTTTGTTGGCAGCGCTCGATGCGGGTCTGCCGCTCTGCTCGGGGGTCGCGCTTGGCATTGAACGCGTGTTGATGGTGTTGCTCGGGAAGGGCGAGATTGACCAGGTGATAGCTTTCTCAGCAGCGCGCAGCTAACTTACGATTCATTTGCCATCGGTTCTCGCCGTCATCGCATGTCATCAACGCGTGCTGTCAAGAGCCCGACGAATTGTTGGCTCGGCACGCTTTTCTAGACTGACCGTATCTGACATGACTCGCCCATCTGAAACAGACCGTGTTGCTGCAGACATGCTCGCAGAGCAGACTGGGCGCGGCGTCATGCTTGAGAGCGGTGCAGAGTTCCCGGGCATTACCGCGAGCATAGCGGGCGCACCGGTTTCTGGCTCCTGGTGGGGCCATCCGCTCGGCAATCTGATGTATAGGGTGCTTGAGGCGCTGGGCGAGCAGCG
>CAVOBC010000022.1:0-24349 GCA_963693635.1 Gammaproteobacteria bacterium
CGCGATTATTAACGCTTTCTGAAGATTCCGAGTCGCTCTTTGACGCCGCCGTCCGTCGCTTCATCTTCAATCGTGTCACTTGCCGTTGCGGTCTCAACGACTCGCCCAAGACGGCCAACCCGGCGACAGCCGAGACACCGCACGAAGACCTCACGACCCGGTTCAAGGACCATCTCCACGCCCGCTTCCCTTGCGTTCCCCCCGCCAGTGAGAAAGGCGGGGTCACGACGTAAAACACGGAACTGACACCTGCCAGTACAACGCCCAGGGGCCGTGCTACCAGCAAGTCTGCCATCATCGCGTAGCCCGTTGGCTTCTCCTCAACCGATTTAGCAAACACTGTCGCCGGCACGAAAACAAGGGCCGCAACCATCAGCCCGAGTCGGCCTGAAAGACACAACCTGCGCCGATACGCACGCTGCCGCCCGAAAATACCACCTGACCGGATTGATCTGTCCACGTCGTTCACTCCTCCGTTCTTGCTGCTGGTGCCCGCTACGGGCTTTCCGCTTCCTGCACGCCGCTCGTGATCTGAGCGAAACCCCGCCCACTGTGGCGGTGTCTGCCCGACCCTTGTATCCCCTCTGCTTTACACCCGCTGAAGGCCCGGCCGTTTTTCTGCTCGGGCCTTTTTCTGCCCGAAACTCTTTCTGCCCGAGCCTCTGTGCGGGAGCCATCCTGCGGAAGCGCTTTCCCGGCGAGCCCTTTCCAAGCAAGCCATTTCTGCACAAAGATACAGGATAAGAATATTTCTAGATTAGCACCATAACATACTGTAAAATAACATTTACCTGGCGCCATGGTCCCCCGATCTGACAGACAACGCGAGGTTTCAGCGCCGCTCTAGCGCTGACAACGGGCACAATAGAAGCTGTTGCGCTGACCAATACGCATCTCACGGATTGCCGAACCGCAACGAACGCAGGCCTCGCCAGCACGACCATAGACGGCGAGCGATTGCGTGAAGTACCCCGGCGACCCATCTTCTCGCGCAAAGTCCCTGAGTGTCGTGCCACCTTCGGCGATCGCCTTCGACAGGACGATTTTGATTTCGGCGGCAAGCGTCGCGTAACGCTTCTTCGCAATTCGCCCGGCGGCCCGGTCCGGTCGAATACCCGCTGCAAACAACGCCTCGCTTGCATAGATGTTGCCGACACCCACGACCACGTGACTGTCCATAATGAACGTCTTGACCGCAGCACTGCGTTTTCTTGACGTGTGAAACAGGTGATCGCCACCAAACACGTCACTCAACGGTTCTGGTCCAAGCCGGCTTAGCAACGCATGCTCAGACGGCGGATGCTCGAAATAGAACATCGAACCGAACCGCCGCGGGTCATGGAAACGGACGATGACACCGCTGCCGAGGACAAGATCAACGTGGTCGTGCTTGCGCACCTGCACCGAGGTGTCGCTAACTCGCATGCTGCCGGACATGCCAAGGTGAATCATCAGATGACCACGGTCCAACCTGATCAACAGGTACTTGGCTCTCCGGCTGACCGCTATGACCGACTGTCCGGTCACCGCCTGGGCTAACCCGTCGTCGATCGGCCAGCGAAGCCGGTGCTCCCGCACGAGGACCGCCGTGACGGTCTCGCCTACTAAATGTGGCGCAAGCCCTCGACACACTGTTTCGACTTCAGGTAACTCAGGCATACTTCGCCAACACCTCTTGGTCGTGTCGTCTCACAAGGCACCGGGTCGCTGCTTTTTCGCGCGCCCGGCCCGGCGGTCGGGGGGTCATGAATGGGTGGCGACCCTCGCCTGCCAGAGTACGCGGCCTTTCCAATGGCGGGCAATGTGCCTGCCGACCCCGCATCATAAGCCCTATGAGTTCTTCAACACGCTACCTGATTGGCATCGACAGCGGTGGCACGTTCACCGACTTCATCGCGCTCACCCTCGATGGTCCGGACGTGACCAGGGTCCGCGTGCACAAGGTGCTGTCAACGCCAGATCACCCTGAACAAGCCGTCCTCGGCGGAATCAGCGACCTCGGCCTCGAGGTCGCTTTGGCCGATGGCGACGTGCAGATCGTCCACGGCACGACTGTGGCAACCAACGCGACGCTCGAAGGCACGGGGGTGCGCACCGCATTCGTGACCAACCGGGGGTTCGGCGACATGCTGACCATCGGCCGGCAGACGCGCCCCCGACTCTACGACCTGACTCAACCCGCAAAGCCGCCCCCGGTTCCAGACGAATTGCTGTTCGAAGTAGACACTCGCACGGATGCGGGCGGCAACATAACGCAACCGTTGACCGCAGCCGTGATCGAAAAGCTAGTTGGGGACGTGCGTGCGGCCGCGCCACAAGCTGTCGCGATCAACCTGCTCTTCTCGTTCCTGAATGATGAATCCGAGCGTCAGTTGAGCGACGCCCTCAGTCCGTATTTCTACGTCTCTCGCTCGTCGTTCGTCCTGCCGGAATATCGCGAATACGAACGCGGCATCGCGACCTGGCTCAACGCCTGGCTCGGCCCGCTGATCCGCGACTATATGACGACACTCGCTTCGAGCACGGCCCCGAGTCCGGTCGCTATCATGCAATCTTCAGGGTTGCGAACATCCGCGAGTCAGGCGGCGGACCGGGCGGTCAATCTGTTGCTGTCAGGCCCCGTTGGCGGCCTGACAGCCGCACGCCTCATCGCTGACATGACGGGTCGGCATCGCCTGATGACCTTTGACATGGGCGGCACATCCACTGACGTCGCCCTTTACGACGGCGACATCACTCTGACCCAAGATGGGTCGATCGGCCCGTATCCGCTCGCGATCCCAATGGCGGACATCCACACGATCGGCGCGGGCGGCGGGTCCATTGCATTCATCGATGGCGGCGGTCTGCTCCGCGTCGGACCTCGATCCGCAGGCGCTAAACCCGGGCCGGCATGCTACGACCTGGGCGGCGACGAACCGACCGTCACCGACGCGAACCTCGTCCTCGGCCACCTGCACCCCGACGCCTTCCTCGGCGGGCGGATGCAACTTGACGTGGCGGCAGCAGAGCGTGCGATCGCTCCGCTCGCGGCGGGCCTTGATCTGTCTCTTCTCGACGCCGCGCTTGGCATCCTCAGATTAGCCAATGTGCACATGGCTGAGGCACTGCGGGTCATTTCGATCCAGCGTGGCCACAACCCCCAGGACTTCACGCTGCTCTCTTTCGGCGGTGCCGGCGGTCTGCACGTCTGCGATCTGGCAGAAAGCCTGGCTATGACGCGAGCGATCATCCCGGTCAATGCGGGCATCCTGTCAGCGGTAGGACTCCTCACGGCTCCACCTGGTCGCGAGTCCTCCAGAACTCACCGCATAGCGGTCGCGGATGCCGATGCCGATGCCATAAGAGCGATGTTCGAGGACATGATCGCCGCCGGCGGCGAGGAACTGCGCGCCGACGGCATCGATGCGGCGACGATCGATGCGGCGTGTAGTGTCGACTGCCGCTACGACGGGCAAACCTTTCATCTCAACTTGTCCGTGACGCTCGATCGATCAACCGAACGGCCAACCGGCGATGGGGAAGCCGTTGGCCTCACCATCGACGACCTGGCGGACGCCTTTCACGAAGCGCACCGGCAACGCTATGGCCACGCAATGGCGAGGCCAGTCGAGATCATCAATCTGCGAGTTCGCCTGACTGCGCCCGGCGCTTCTTTCGTGTTTCCGCGACCGACAGGCACCGCAACAACGTTTGGGGAGTCCAACGCTGCCACGTATGCACGCCAGGCACTTGCGCCCGACCGGACTGTCAGAGGGCCTGCGATGATCACGGAAGACCATGCGACGACCCGCGTCAACGCGGGATGGTCAGCGACGGTAGACGCGTTTGGCAACCTGTTGCTTGAGGACCAGGCCGGCCCGCGTTAATCGAGGCTGGAGGCGAGGGGCTGGAGGCGAGGGGCTGGAGGCGAGGAGGAGAGCGCGTCTGGCCTCATGGCATAGCCTGGGGTGCCGATAGGGCGCCCGGCGGAAACGTCGGGGGCAGAATTGAAGTGGCACGAGAGGATCGGGCAGAGATTCACGGAAGAGACGAACGCCAGGTACGGTTCAGGACCGCTCGATCGAAAGGTAGGGGCTGCCAGACGGCCCACAAGACAGAGACAACCGGGTGAGCGAGACGCTCTCCTTGCGCTGTGGACGGCAAGCCCGTCCACTGACCGATTGCCCCGGGGCGCATACAGAGACTTGCGCTACCATGCTGGTCGCACGGGTTGCTACTTCATGCGTTCTTCTTTGTAGGTCACGTGCTGGCGTACAACGGGATCAAATTTCTTGATCTCCATCTTGTCCGGCATGGTCCGCTTGTTCTTGTTGGTCGTGTAGAAGTGACCGGTTCCGGCGCTCGAAACGAGCTTGATCTTGTCTCTCATAGCGTAAGGCTCCGTGATTATTGCAACTGCGCGTTCAGACCTTCTCGCCTCTGGCGCGAAGGTCTGCGACTACGCTGTCGATGCCGCGCTTGTCGATAATGCGAATTCCCTTCGCCGAAACACGCAGTTTGACGAAGCGTTGCTCACTCTCCAGCCAGAAACGATGGTCGTGAAGATTCGGCAGAAAGCGGCGACGAGTGCGATTGTTGGCGTGTGATACGTTGTTACCGGAGACTGGGCGCTTGCCGGTAACCTGGCAGACTCTGGACATCTACCTCTCCTTTTGGGGTGCATATTCGCGAGCGACGGTTTATACCAGAGGGGCAGGGTCAGATCAATCAGAAACGCCCGGACGGGACGCATGGGAGCACTTTGGCCGAGGCAGGCAAACACTTCGCGCCCGTAGGATCGTAACTTACCCTTCAGGAACTGCCGGGTTTTGCCCGGGTCCGATATCGTGTCACCGCGCTTGAAGACTTGCGTCAGATAGCGTTCCGTCAGTTCCAATCCCGCTTTTAGCTGACTGTGCTTCGCAACTCCCATCCCCGGCGCCTGGATCACCTCAGACGTATCTGCCTCGAGCAAACCATGCAAGCCGGCAAAGCGAACCAGAAGGTCCCGTGCGAGGTCCATGACGGTCTTGCCCCGCGTCCCGGTACGCAGGAATATCGCGAGAAGCTCAGCGTCGGTGGGCGAAGACGGTCCCGAGGTCAGAAGCTTCTCTCTCGGGCTGCCGTCATCCCGGGGCCGCTTGCGCGCCGCGCGTCCGGCCCCGACCGATTTCGCCGGGGTTGGCGCGATCACCACCACCGATGCCGCCTCCGACGACGTTCCATTGTCGTGTCCGCCCGTGGTTGTCCGCGCCGCGGCCCGAGCCGTGACCGGTACGTCCTTCCCCCCACCCTCGTCACAGTTGCAGTTGCTGGAATCCATGGGCGTTCCTGGGTCGCGAGGCCTGGTCCCCCCGGCTGGTTTTTTCGGGCCATCGTAGTCGGTCGTATTGATCGCTCCTGCACACGTGACGACTGCCCAACGCCTCGGCGGACCCTCGCCTGCCTGTGCCGGCTGTGCCTCGAGGCGGCAGCCTGCTTCTGACCGCTGCGGCGGGCGCGAGCTATTGGTTCGCTTTTGCGGTGGCTTTTGCGGTGGCCTTCGCGTTCGCCTGCACCCTGTACGCCACGCGATGTTGAACAGCACAGAGGCGCAGTATGCCCCGGCGATTTGTCCGCGAATGTCAGTCAAGTCCGCATTTCGCGTGCGACATCGCCTATTCCGGTAAACTCTACGGGTCGATTCAATCAGGCTTCTCCCATGGCAACATCGATCGTCGACGCAACCCGCGCCGCGCCGCTCGCCAGCAAGCGCATTCTGGTCGGGGTCACCGGCGGCATCGCCGCATATAAAAGCTGCGAACTCGTCCGGCGGCTTCAGGATCGCGGCGCAGACGTGCGCGTCGCGATGACCGCTGCGGCGACTGAGTTCATCACGCCGTTAACGCTGGCCGCCCTGTCCGGCAATCCCGTCCACCAGGACCTGCTGAATGCCGAGACCGAGTCAGCGATGGGGCACATCGAGGTAGCACGCTGGGCAGATCTGATCGTGATCGCGCCGGCGAGCGCCGATTTCATCGCTCGCCTCGCGAACGGCCATGGCGACGACCTGCTAACCACCATCTGCCTCGCTGCCAACTGCCCCATCGCCGTCGCGCCAGCGATGAATCAGGCAATGTGGGGCAACGCCTCGACCCAGGCGAACATGGCATCCCTACGCGCACGAGACTGCCTGATAATGGGGCCTGCCGCGGGGATGCAAGCCTGCGGCGAGACCGGCGAGGGACGGCTGCTGGACATCAACGATCTGGCGGACGCCGTGGTCGCGGTCTTCCCGAACACGCGCCTCAACGGGCGACACGTCGTCATCACAGCCGGCCCTACGCGCGAAGCGATCGACCCGGTGCGATACATCAGCAATCACAGTTCTGGCAAACAAGGGTATGCCCTCGCCGAAGCGGCAATCGAGGCGGGTGCCAGGGTCACCCTGATCTCGGGGCCAACCGGGCTGCCGGTGCCAGAGCGGGCGAAGGTCATCAACGTCGTTAGCGCGACCGAGATGTATGACGCCGCCATGGCGCTCACCGGCCAGTGCGACATCTTCATTGGTGTAGCCGCCGTCGGCGACTACCGACCGGTGCAGCGCTCCCCGGTCAAACTGAAGAAATCCGACGCGCCGAGCAACCGCACGATCACCATCGAACTCACAGAAAACCCAGACATCATTGCGAGCGTCGCAGCCAGTCAACCTCGCCCGTTCACCGTCGGTTTTGCGGCCGAGACTAACGACGTGGTCGCGTACGCGCGGGGTAAGCTGGACAAGAAGCGCCTCGACATGATCATCGCCAACGATGTCTCGGACAGCGACATCGGATTCGGCAGTGACCAGAACGAAACCACGGTTTTGTGGGACGGTTTCGAGGAGACCCTGCCGCGGGCCTCCAAACGAACGATTTCGTCGCGCATCGTAGAGATGATCAGCAACCGTCTGACCACGCCGGCAAGTGACACGCTCGCACAACCCGTCGCATGACCGCGCCAACGGCACTGCAGGTCCGCTGCCTTGACCCGCGCATCGGCGACACGATTCCCCTTCCGTCTTATGCCACGTCCGGCTCAGCGGGGCTTGATCTGCGCGCCTGCATCGATGATCCAGTGCATCTGGCACCCGGCGAAACGACGCTGATTGGAACCGGCATCGCGATTTACATCGGCAACCCCGACCTCGCGGCCGTGATTCTGCCGCGGTCAGGACTCGGCCATAAGCACGGTATCGTCCTTGGCAATCTGGTCGGCCTGATCGACTCGGACTATCAGGGCGAATTGATGATTTCGTGTTGGAACCGCGGTCAATCCCCCTTTACGATTGAACCCGCCGAACGCCTCGCGCAGCTTGTTCTGGTTCCTGTGGTGCAAGCGCGGCTCGACATTGTCGAGGTCTTCAGCGAAACCGATCGAGGCTCCGACGGGTTCGGTTCTTCGGGGCGAACTTAGCTGCCGACGGCAAATCGCGTCGTGAGATGGCCGAGGGGCGACATTAACCCGCGATCATTAACCGGTGATCATTAACCTGAAATGACGTGCGAGTGTGGCGCGCACTCTTTCAGTAAACCTGACGCCAAACAGGACAATCGACCCGCTTGACCTCGACTGCCACTATAAACAACATATTCGACCGGTCTGGCCGGGCTTTTTCGCGTCGACGGTCGCGTCAAACCGTCACGTCAGAGAGAGGTATACGGACAACGACACGGCTTTTGACCGTGAAGAAACCCAACGTCCAACCAGGCGAACCCGAAACATCGCCGAAGCAACAACGACGCCTCGCCTACAGGATGCGCCTGGCCAGTGGATTGACAGCAGGAAGGAAACGCCCGGTCTCCACTGGTGAATATTCCTCGATCTCTCAGGTCAGTTCGACAGTCAGTTAACGATCAACACAGTTAACGATCAACACAATGGAGGCTGCGGGACAATTCCGCAGAAGGGCCCTCCCACCAGCCGCTGCACCCGTACGTGAAAGATCTGATTCGACTCGGCCTTATCCCGCTCGTCGCCATCGCGGCCGGATTCGTCATTGCGCTCGTCCTTACGATCGTCATGGTCAAGGGCAACATTGATAGCAATCATCGCCAGGCACTCATCGACGCGGAGGCCCGAGCCCTCGCGTCCCGCATCAACGCAAGCCAGTCGACGATATCGACGCAACTGAACGGTATCGCAGGTTCACTACGTCTCAGCAAGATACTGGACTCAGGCGACCCGACTGTCCTGTTGCTTGAAGAGTCGAGCCTCACCGAGCAAATCCCCAACGCGATCCGGGTTCGCCTTTTTCCGCGAGGAGCCGCTCAGGTACAACGGGACACCATCCCGGCCTTCTCCTACCCGTCGCTCGATCTCGTTAACCGCGCCGAGGCTGGCGAGGCCGTGTTTCTGGAGGCGCTGTCCGCCAACTCTCGCTGGATGCTGACGAGCGCGGCACCGATCGTCTTGCCGGGCTCTGACAACATCAAAGGCACCCTCTTTGTCTATCTGGACATCCATTCCCTCAGTGGCGCATGGGTAGCCGACATCCCGGGCGAGGCGCAGCTTCTGCAGGCGTTCGGCGACGCCGAACCCTCGGTGATCATCGCGGGCGGCAAGAACCCGACGAACGGGCCCGCGCACGTCGTTGGTACTGCGACGCCCCATTGGCAAGTCAGTTTGCGGCCCAATGCCGACCTTGCGCATGCCCAGGTGACTGACGTCCCCGCATTGCTGATCGCGCCAGGCGTTCTCTTCCTTTTGGCACTCGGCGGACTCGCCGTCGGCGTCTTGCAGGCGCGGGCAGCGATCAATAACGACGCGATCCAATTGTCGGTGCAAATGAGCGGGGCAGCCGGTGGCGGCTACAACGCATCACGCGCGTACCGCTTTACACAGTTCCTGGTCCTCGACAGCAAGCTCGGGGAGCTCAGTCCCTCGCCGGCGCCAGCACCAGCGACGGCACCCACCCCAACCCCCGTGCCAGCGGTCGAACCGCATGCGTCTGTTGCGATCCAGATGGTTGAAGATCGACCAGCGCCCCCAGACTCGACAGGCATGATTGAGGACATCTCCGAAGACGACCTCGACATTGAAGAAGAGGAATTGAACCCTGAAGGCGACGACGACGCGCTGCTGACCATCTTCCGCGCTTACGACATTCGCGGCGTCGTAAACGAAACACTAACCGAAGATGTGATCTACAACATCGGACTCGCGATCCGCACGCTGGCCGAAGAAAAAGGCGAACAGGCAATCGTCGTCGGGGCAGACGGACGGGTCTCAAGTCCGGACGTCAGCGAGACCCTGATCCGCGGCTTGCTCGCTTCCGGTCATGACGTCATCAACATCGGCGTGGTGCCCACACCGCTGGTCTATTTCGCGACGCACAATTCAGATGCAACATCCGGCGTAATCGTCACCGGGTCGCACAACCCGCCAGATCAAAACGGCTTCAAGATCGTCCTCGCCGGCGATGCCCTGACACCCGAGGAGATCCGCAGCCTGTACGACTACGCCGTCAACGGCGATCTCTCAGAGGGCGACGGTGCCCTGTCCGAGGCTGACATTGTTGACGACTACATGGACGCGATCGCCGACGACGTCGTCGTCGCACAACCGCTAAAGGTCGTTGTCGATTGCGGCAATGGGGTTGCGGGCAACATCGCCCCCGAGCTCTACTCGACGCTGGGCTGTGATGTCATTCCATTATTTTGTGACGTGGACGGCGAGTTTCCGAACCACCCCCCCTCCGGATCCCACGGTGTTCGCTAACCTCGCCGAATTGCAGCGCGTCGTCACCGAGGAAGGTGCCGACCTGGGTCTCGCGTTCGACGGCGACGGCGACCGCCTGGTGGCAGTCGACAGCGAGGGCACGATCATCTCGCCAGATCGCCTCCTCATGCTGTTCGCAAAAGACGGCGTTTCACGCAACCCCGGTTCAGACGTGGTCTACGACATAAAGTGCACTCGAGCGCTCAACACCATCATCAGTAGTTTCGGCGGCCGGCCGATTATGTGTCGTAGTGGACATTCCTTTCTGAAAGCCAAAGTAAAGGAAACCAGCGCCGCACTGGGCGGCGAACTGACGGGCCACATCTGCTTCTCGGAACGATGGTTCGGTTTCGACGACGCGCTTTATTCCGGCGCCCGACTGCTTGAGGTCGTTGGTTCGTCATCCGCCTCACTGACCGAACTGATGGCGGCGTTTCCAACGACGATCGGAACGCCTGAGACCCATGTTAAAGCCGGCGAATTGCAAAAATTCGAGATCGTCGCCGCGCTACTCGAGAGCGGGGAATTTGAAGGCGGCACGATCACCGACCTCGACGGCCTGCGGATCGACTATGAAGACGGTTGGGGACTTGTGCGCGCGTCCAATACAGGTGCCGAACTGACCCTGCGCTTCGAAGCAGACACGGACGAGGCGTTGGGGCGAATCCAGGCGACGTTCAGGGACCGCATCTACGCGATAGACGACAGTCTCGAATTGCCGTTCTGACAACCTGAAACAGGTATCATGTCGGCTTCGTGGCCACCCAGAAACAAGCTAATGACACTCGATGCCAGCGCCGCCCTCAACATCGCTAGAGTGTTGACTGAGGCGCTTCCCTACATTCAGGCATTCACCGGCAAGACCTTCGTCATCAAATATGGTGGCAACGCGATGACTGAAGACAGCCTGAAGCATAGCTTCGCTCGCGATATCGTCTTTATGAAGCTGGTCGGACTGAACCCGATCATCGTCCACGGGGGCGGTCCCCAGATTGGCAAGTTGCTGGCTGACCTCAACATTGAGTCCCGCTTCCTCGACGGCATGCGCGTCACCGATGACGCGACCATGGACGTCGTAGAGATGGTCCTGGGCGGACTCGTAAACCCGGACATCGTCAATCTCATCAACCAGCATGGCGGCAATGCGGTTGGGCTGACCGGCAAAGACAGCACGTTGATCAAGGCCAGAAAAATGTATATCTACCGGGCCGATGGCGACAAGGATGAACAGATCGACATCGGTCATGTCGGTGAGGTGGCATCGATCAATCGCGAGATACTCGACGCATTGACGCAAAACAACATCATCCCGGTGATCGCTCCCATCGGCGTTGGCGCGGACAATGAGACCTACAACATCAACGCAGACCTTGTGGCTGGGAAGGTCGCCGAGGAATTAAACGCCGAGAAGCTCATCTTGCTAACGAATGTTGCCGGCCTCGAAGACGGCAATGGCGATTTAATATCCAGGCTGACTCGAGACGATGTCAACGGGTTGATTGCGGACGACACGATCAGCGGCGGTATGTTGCCGAAAATCGAGTGTGCACTCAGCGCCGTGACCAACGGTGTCACCAGTGCGCACATCGTCGACGGCCGGGTGGCCAATGCCGTGCTGCTCGAAGTGTTGACCAACGAAGGCGTCGGCACCCTGATTACGTCAGCATCGATCTAAACGGGATTTCAATCCCAACGGGACACTAATGGGAAGCAGCAAGGATGACGACACGCCATCGCGGCGTGAGCAGATTCTGGGCGCGCTTGCCCAGATGCTTGAGGAAGCCCCCGGCCGGCGCATCACCACCGCCGGACTCGCTCGCCAGGTGGGCGTTTCCGAGGCGGCCCTTTATCGGCATTTTCCCAGTAAAGCCAAAATGTTTGAGGGGCTGATTGAATTCATCGAGGACACGATTTTCAGTCGCATCTCGCGCATCCTGGTCGAACCCCTTTCGACCGAACAGAAGTGTGAACGCACGCTCCTGCTGCTGCTGACCTTTACCCAACGCAATCCGGGCATCACCCGCATCCTGACCGGCGACCCGCTGGCCGGTGAAACCGAACGACTGCGATTGCGGGTCAGCCAATTGTTCGATCGCATCGAGACCCAGTTGCGGCAGATCCTTCGCGAATCCACCCTGCACGATGAACCGGCAATGGCCGGGGACGATGTTGCGCCACGGGCCAACCTGATGCTCGCAGCCGTAGAAGGGCGGATCAGCCAGTATGTTCGCAGCGACTTCAGCCGCAACCCCATGGCCGGCTGGCCTGAACAATGGCAGATGCTCGCGGCGGCATGTTTTGAGCATTCGCCGGCCGGTCATACCGGGTAACAAAAGAAGGCTAACGGGCCGGCGGACCCTCAAAGAGTTCGCGAACACGCTTCAAGTCCGCCGAAAAAGACACCTCGAGTTCTCTCTTCTCGTCCTGCTTCTCTTTGATCTCGCCCATGATTTGTTTGATACGGTTATCAATGGTGCGCAGGCGGCCCAGGCGCTCCTTCGACAACGTACCACCCGCTCGCTCGATATCGGCAGCATCCGCTTCAAGATTGCGTTGCTGTCCCTGCAACCGGATGAGGTTGCCGCGGTGTGTGCTGATGAAATTGTCGATGCTCGCCAGTTTCGTGTCGCGGGCGCGCATCACGTCCGCCGGTGTGCTGTATAGCAGCAGGTTGTTGTCCGCCAGTTGCTGGGCGCGTCGGCGACGCTCGACCTTTGCCTCTTCTTCAAGGCGCAGATCGCGTACGCGAATCTCACTCGTCGTCAGCGCGCCGGGTACTACTTCGGGTACCCGGCCGTTCAGACTCAGGATTGTGTATCCATTCTTCACGTAGCGCGCAAGGACGTGGCTGTCGAGTACGGTCACGCCATCCTCATTAACGTACTTGTACAACTCGGCATGCACCAGGGGCACATTGCACCTGCGATCAGAACGATCAGCAGCCGCAACTACCGGACGCGGTGGCGTTTCTTAGTTAGTTCCTGTCCCAGAACTCTGTTCTGGGACGGGCACTGACGAGCGGTGCAGGGATGCACCGCCATTTTCCGCAGGGCTCTTTTCTGCAAGCCTCTTGTCTGCAAGATCATGCGAGGTTTGCGTGCAAACCGACCCCCAAGAATCGTCAGGATGACAATTTTTAGACAGGAACTAGATACCGGATTCAGGTCCATGGCTGACAGGAACAAGTCATCCTTTTGTGAAATTAGATGTTGGCGCCGATCAGTCAGACGAGACGCCGAACGTCGAACGGTACTGCTCCACGGCCTCAAGTTGCGGTCCGTATTCGCCGTGATCGCGAAGATAATCAACGATATTGCCAAGCTTGACAACACTTGTCACACGCATACCAAAGTCGTCTTCCACCTCCTGAATGGCTGACCTGTCGCCCCGGCCGCGCTCTTGCCGATCAATGGCAACGAGCGCCCCAGACACGGTCGCACCCATCTCTGTGATGAGGGGCAAGACCTCCCTGAAGGCTTTGCCGGACGTGATGACATCGTCGACCAGGACGATTTGCCCGGCCAGTTGCGCGCCGACGAAGCGGCCGCCTTCACCATGGTCTTTCGCTTCTTTGCGGTTGAACACGTAGGGCACATCATGTCCACGCGTGGCAAGGGCAACGACCGTCGTCGCAACCAACGGAATCCCCTTGTAGGCGGGGCCCATCAGCACGTCAAACGGCAAGCCGCTCGCGAGCAGCGCGTCGGCGTAGAAGCCACCTAAACGTGCAAGGCTAAGACCGCTCGCGAATTTCCCGGCATTGAAGAAGTAGGGACTCACACGACCCGACTTCAACGTGAACTTACCAAAGGTCAGCGCTTCATTGTCGAGCACAAACTCGATGAAGTCCCTCTGGTAGGCGTCCACCTACGCGACACTCGCCCGTTGCTTTTCGATTAGCTGAGCGATCCCGCCCTCCGCGAGACCGAGCATCGTCGACAACTCATCCCCGCTGAAGGCCGCACCCTCGGCGGTGCCCTGCACCTCAATGAAGCCGCCGTTGTCATCCATCACAACGTTCATGTCGGTATCCGCTGTGGAGTCCTGCGCATACTCAAGATCGAGCACCGGCACACCGCCCACGATCCCCACCGACACCGCTGCGACCCAGCCCAGGAACGCGGCATCCACGAGGGAGCGACTCGCGAGCGCATCGTACAGCGCGATGCATCCACCGGTGATCGACGCGGTACGGGTGCCGCCATCGGCCTGAATGACGTCGCAGTCAATCCGAATGGTGTACTCGCCGAGCCGGTCGAGGTCCACGGCTGCGCGCAATGCGCGTCCGATCAAACGCTGGATCTCGACCGTCCGGCCTCCCTGTTTGCCCCGGGCGGCCTCCCGGTCCATGCGCGTATTGGTCGAGCGCGGCAACATGCCATATTCGGCAGTGATCCAGCCCTTGCCACTGCCGCGCAGGAAGCCCGGCACGCCCGCGTCGATGCTCGCGGTACAAATGACCCGTGTTTCGCCAAAGCCGATCAACACCGATCCTTCAGCATGGCTTGTAAAATGCCGCTCTATCGTGACATCACGCAAGCCCGCCGTCCCGCTCGTCTTTTCGTCTGACCCCATCTCACTTCCCGCCCGCAAAACTTCCATTATACTTCTGACCCATTGCGGCAGCACGCGCTAAGCCTCGGCGATCTCGCAAGCGCCAACGCCGACTCCTTCGCCGCAGACATTTCCAGTGCAGCGAGAATTCAATGACCCGAAGTATGACCGGCTTTGCCCGACACGCCACCAGCTTCAGCGGCGGCACGCTGACGTGGGAATTACGGGCGGTCAATCATCGCTACCTGGAACCCTCGTTTCGGTTGCCGGAGGTGGTCCGCAACATCGAAGGGGACCTGCGTGACGCGCTGAAAGCGCAATTGGTTCGCGGCAAGATCGAATGCCATCTGAAGTTCGACGCTGATACCGATGGACGCACCATCCATCTCAACGCCGACGCGATGCGCGACGTCCATCGAGTGATCCAGGAGATGTCGAGTCTGCTCGAAACTGAGCTGACCCCGGACCCCCATGAACTGCTCCGCATGCCCGGGATCACAGACACCGAGTCGGTGGATGCCACTGCCGCTGCCGCTGCCGCGATGGCGGGCTTCCAGCTTGCGATTGCGTCACTCTCACGCATGCGCGAACGCGAAGGCGCAGAGCTCGAGCAGGCGCTGCGGGCACGTCTCGGCGACATCAAACAGGTCATCGACGACGTCCGGGCCAACATGCCGGCGATTAATCGACGCCTCCTTGAGCGGCTGCAATCGCGCCTCGCAGACCTCGACGTCGATGTTGATCCGGGTCGACTGGAACAGGAGGTCGCCATCCAGGTGCAAAAAGCTGACATTGACGAGGAACTCGACCGGCTGGACGCCCACCTGCAAGAAACGGCGGCGTGCTTTGGCAAGGTTGGCGGCATCGGTCGACGCCTCGACTTCCTAATGCAAGAGTTCAATCGCGAAGCCAATACGCTCGGGTCCAAAGCGGCCGCCATCAGCATGACCCTCTCCGCCGTTGACCTCAAAGTGCTGATCGAACAGATGCGCGAGCAGGTGCAGAACATCGAATGAGCGACGCGTGATGGCAGAGTCAGCGACATCCGGCAATGTAGTCGTCGTGTCTGCGCCGTCTGGCGCCGGCAAGACGTCGCTTGTCCGCGAATTGCGACGGACGCTGAGCGCGGTGACGGTGGTCGTGTCGCATACAACACGCGACCGACGGGACGGCGAGGTCGACGGGACCAACTATCACTTCATCGACAGCAAACGCTTTCACGCAATGGTCGCCGCGGACGAATTCGTCGAGCACGCCGAGGTGTTCGGCAACCTTTACGGCACCAGCCGCACCGAGGTTAAGCGCGTGACGCAGCACAATCAGCACGTCATTCTCGAGATAGACTGGCAAGGCGCTGCGCAAATCCGCGCCTCGGTCCGTGCGTGCCGCTCGATCTTCATTTTGCCGCCATCGCTCGCCAGCTTGTCAGACCGGCTCACCGGGCGCGGGCAGGACGACGCAGACACCATCGAACGTCGCATGGCGGCCGCCCGGGACGAAATATCCCACTACGCTGACTTTGATTACCTGGTCGTAAACGACAATTTCAGCGACGCACTCAAGGTGCTCGCAGCCATCATCAAAGGGCGCGGCGACAACCACCGCATGCAAACCCAGCGACCGCTGCGTCAGGACTTGATCAAAGAGCTGCTGACAAGCTGACCAGAATCCACCAAACGCGCAGCTTTAAAGCGATCCGGCCCTTTCTTGGTCCATCATCATTGGGTACACTGCGCGGTTCTGCAAACGCCCTTCAGGAGCATCCGCCTATGGCCCGCGTAACTGTCGAAGACTGCCTCGAAAACGTTGAGAACCGCTTCGAGTTGGTGATGGTGTCAAGCAAGCGCGCCCGACAGCTCGCCAATGAAGGCAAAGAGCCCCGCGTGCCCATCGAGAATGACAAGCCGACCGTCATCGCGCTACGCGAGATCGCGGAAGGGCACATCAATGCATCGATTCTCGAAGCGCCGGAGTACGAGGAGACCGACCCTCTGATGCCGGATGGACAGGAAGGATTTGACCACCTCGAACCCAGCTTTTAATCGGGCCAAACCGCGCTCGATTACCTGCCCGCCGGCAGCCATTCCGGCGGGCATCGTTTCCTTTCTTGGCTTCAGCTCTCCCGACTTCAGCTCTTCTGCCTTTAACCCTGCCTTCAGCTCTCCTGGTTTCAGTTCCCCCGTCATCAGTTTTCAAGACCCCCGCTTTCAAGACTCGACCCTATTGCCTGTCCTGCGCCCGCAAGAATTCGGGTTTCAGAGCAGCAGCCAGATGGCTCGCCCATCCCACTCTCAGCCCAACCATCCTGGGTCCGGCCTCAGTACCGCAGAGGTGTCGAGACCGTGTTAACTATCGATTCGCTATCAACAGACCTGTCCGGATATCTGGTTAGCGAGCAAATCGGGCAGGTACGTCGCGCGTACGACTTCGCTGAACGCGCACACGGGGATCAGAAACGTCATTCCGGCGACCCCTACATCACCCATCCACTCGCTGTTGCCGCCATCCTCGCGGACATGCACATGGACCACCAGTGCTTGATGGCCGCGCTCCTGCATGACGTGATCGAAGACACCGGCGTTGCCAAGCACACGCTCGGCAAAGAATTCGACAACGAGGTGGCAGACCTCGTCGATGGCGTTAGCAAGCTCAACAATATCTTCGAAAGCCGGGCACACGCCCAGGCGGAAAATTTCCAGAAGATGACCCTCGCGATGGCGAAAGACGTCCGCGTCATCCTCGTGAAACTCGCCGATCGGCTGCACAACATGCGGACCCTCGGCGCATTATCGCGCGAGAAGCGGCGACGCATCGCCAAGGAAACGCTGGAGATCTACGCACCGATCGCCAATCGCCTGGGAATGAACGCCATTCGCATCGAGTTCGAGGAGCTGGGCTTTAAAGCCCTGTACCCACTACGCGCATCGATGATCGAACGCGCCGTCCGACGCGCACGCGGCAATCGTCGTGAGGTCGTCAGCCAGATTCTAACGTCGCTCGAGGCCACCATCGGGCAAGAAAACATCGAAGCTGAGGTCTTTGGACGCGAGAAGCACCTGTACAGCATCTACGACAAGATGCGCGCCAAGCATCGGTCGTTCACCGAGATCATGGACGTCTACGCCTTTCGAATCGTCGTCAGCGACGTTGACACCTGCTACCGCACACTCGGCGTTGTGCACAATCTGTACAAGCCGGTTGCGGGCCGCTTCAAGGATTACATCGCGATCCCCAAGGTCAATGGCTACCAGTCGCTGCACACGACCCTTTTCGGCATGCACGGTATCCCAATCGAGATTCAGATCCGCACCGTCGAAATGGACGCGGTCGCCAACAACGGCATCGCCGGACATTGGCTGTACAAGACCGGGGATGACGCCCAGCGAAACCAGAATCGCGCACGGGAATGGATGAAGGGGCTGCTTGAGATCCAGCAGAGCACTGGCAATTCGATGGAGTTCATCGAGAACGTCAAGATGGACCTTTTTCCGAATGAGGTTTACATCTTTAGCCCGCTTGGCGAGATCTTCAACTTGCCCCAGGGCGCTACACCGGTCGACTTTGCCTATGCGGTGCATACGGACATCGGCAACACCTGCGTCGCGTGCCGCATAGACCGCCGCCTGGCACCGCTTTCGACAACGCTCGAAAGCGGGCAGACGGTCGAGATCGTCAACGCGCCGGGCGCAGGTTCCAACCCGGCATGGCTCTCGTTTGTCATCACCGGCAAGGCCCGGAGCGGCATCCGGGATGCCCTCAAGAATCGAGAGAAGTCGGAATCGGTTTCCCTCGGTCGCCGACTTCTGGAGCGCGCGATGCGTTCGCTGAACGCGTCACTGGACACGGTCGATGACGACTCGCTGGCCGACACGCTGGCCGAGCGCAGCTTCCAAAACTTTGACGAACTGCTTGAGGCGATCGGTCTCGGCAACCAGATGGCAGCGCTCATTGCCCGCAGGCTACTCGCTGTAGCGGGCGATGCCGACGCTAGTGATACGCACGCCAGCAGCCCGGTGCCGCATCCACCGCTCGCGATCCGCGGCACCGAAGGCGTCGTCGTGCAATTCGCAAAATGCTGTCGGCCGATACCCGGCGACCCGATCACGGGACATCTCAGCGCCGGCCGCGGCATCGTCGTGCACATGGAAGGGTGCAGGAATGTGCACGAATTCGGCCCGAAAAAGGAAGAGACCGTCGCGGTTCGATGGGAGTCCGAGTTGGATCAGGAGTTTGCCGTTGATCTGCGCTGCGAGTTCGAAAACGGCAAAGGCATGATCGCGGTCCTCGCATCCACAATCGCAACGGCCGACGCCAGCATCGAACGGATCAGCCTGACTGAAAAGGATGCACACCTCGGCACCGTGCTCGTGACACTCGGCGCAAAGAGCCGCGATCACCTCGCCAAGATCATCAAACGCATCCGCACCATCAAGGGCATCCATCGCATTGTTCGCGCCCGCAACTGACCAGGGTATCTCCACGAACGATCGTGCCGCGGCCAATCCCGGACCCGCGTCACAAGTCCGGTCGTGAGCGAAGACATTCCGATTCAGCGATTGAAGGGCATCGGCCCATCGGTCGCTCAGAAGCTTGCGAAGATCGGCATCCAGTCCTTGTCAGACCTGCTCTTTCACCTGCCGCACCGCTACGAAGACCGGACCCGGGTGACGGCGCTCGGCTCGCTGCGACACGGGGCCGAGGCCGTCGCCGAAGGCGAAGTCGTCGGCGCTGACGTGGTCTTTGGTCGACGTCGCAGCCTGCTCTGTCTGATTCAGGACACGACGGGAACGCTCGGCATGCGCTTCTATCACTTCTCCAAGGCTCAGCAGAATAATTTGCAACGGGGCACGCGGATACGGTGCTTCGGCGAAGCGCGACAGGCAGCATCGGGCCTCGAGATGTACCACCCAGAATACCAGGTCATCGGCCCGCAGGACACATTGCCGGAGACCCTGACTGCCGTTTATCCCGTGACGGCCGGCATCACCCAGTCGCGCATGCGCCTTTGGATCAATGACGCCCTGCAACGCCTGCAGGACGGCTTTCTGCTGCCAGACCTTCTGGCCGACACCGCAGCGGCGAATCCGCCGAGTGCACAACTGTCGCTCGCAGACGCCCTCGGACTCCTGCATCAGCCACCAGGAGACGCCGACCTCACGGCGCTGCTCGAAGGCGCACACCCGGCGCAGCAACGGCTCGCCTTTGAAGAGTTGGTTGCGCATCGCTGTGGGCTGCGCCTTGTCCGCGAACATCTGGCGAGCCTCGAAGCGCCCCCAATGCGGCCGCCCTCGGAACAATATCAAAAAGCAGTTTCCGGGTTTGGGTTTCCATTGACCAGCGCTCAACGACGGGTCGCCGGCGAGATCGCGCAGGACATGGTGGCCCAGCAGCCGATGTTACGCCTGCTTCAGGGTGATGTGGGATCAGGCAAGACGGTGGTCGCTGCACTCGCGGCGGTCCACGCACTCGAGAGTGGTTATCAAAGCGCAATCATGGCGCCGACCGAGATCCTGGCCGAGCAGCACTATCTCAACTTTACGCGCTGGTTCGAAGACAGCGACGTCACGATCGCCTGGCTCTCGGGCAAGGTCAAAGGCAAAGCCCGGAGCCAGCAGATGGCGCTGATTGCTACCGGCACGGCGTCGATCGTCATCGGGACTCATGCACTCTTTCAGGCAGATGTCTCGTTCCGAAAGCTGGGTCTGGTCGTGATCGACGAGCAACACCGATTTGGCGTCCAGCAGCGGATGGAACTACTGCGCAAGGGGGTTGATGGCGACCGGCACCCACACCAGTTGATCATGACTGCAACGCCGATTCCACGAACGCTGACGATGAGCCTGTACGCGGACATGGACTCATCGGTTATCGATGAATTGCCACCCGGCCGCCTACCGGTCACAACCAGCGTCGTCTCAGGCGGTCGCCGCGACGAGGTCATCAGCCGTGTCCGCGCGGCGTGCAAGTCAGGCGCACAAGCGTACTGGGTGTGCACGCTAATCGACGACACCGATGACGACGAACTCAAAGCAGCGGAGACAACGGCGGACGATCTCGCGCGCGCCCTCGCGGAGTTACAGGTCGGGCTGATCCATGGCCGCATGAAACCTCAGGACAAAACTGCCGCGATGGATCGGTTCAAAAGCGGTGAAACACATCTGCTGGTCGCGACGACAGTCATCGAGGTCGGTGTCGACGTGCCGAACGCCAGCCTGATGATCATCGACAATCCGGAGCGCCTTGGGCTCGCACAATTGCACCAGTTGAGAGGGCGCGTCGGGCGTGGCAGTCAGCACAGCCACTGCCTGCTGCTTTACGGCACACCACTTTCCGTGACCGCGCAGAAGCGTCTGAACGTCATGCGAGAGACCAATGATGGCTTCAGGATCGCAGAGATGGACCTTGAGTTGCGCGGCCCGGGCGAGGTGCTCGGCAATCGCCAGGCTGGCAGTCTGGCGTTCCGCGTTGCGGACCTCATCCGCGACCGGGCGCTGCTACCGAATGTGAAAACCCAGTCCGATGAACTCATGGCGTCCGATCATGAGGTCGCCGAGCAACTTATCCGGCGCTGGTTGACCGAACCCGAGCTTCTCGGCCAGGTCTGAGTGTCAGATGTGGATGGATCCGCTTTCGTGCACTTTTCCGTGTCGCGCGCCTCATCCCGCTCAGCGGCCTGCTAACTTGGCTCCGCTGCGGTCTCGCGATCGAAGATCGATTCGTCAAACTTGCCTTCGCTGCGCGCAACGATGGTCGAGACTGTGGCGTCACCCGTCACGTTTACCGCTGTACGCATCATGTCGAGTAAGCGGTCAACGCCGATGATCAGCGCGATTCCCTCCACCGGCAGTCCAACCTGCTCTAGTACAAGTGCCAGTGTGATGAGCCCGACGCCGGGGACTCCGGCCGCGCCGATCGAGGCGAGTGTTGCGGTCGCGATGACGGTGAGATAGCCGACCATCGAGATCTCGACGTTGAACGCCTGCGCAATAAATACCGTCGCGACGCCCTGCATGATCGCAGTGCCATCCATGTTGATCGTTGCGCCAAGCGGCACGGTGAAAGACGCGATCTCGTTTTTCACACCGATGCGTTTCTCAACCGTCTCCAGTGTCACCGGCAACGTCGCGTTGCTGCTGGATGTCGAAAATGCGTAGGCCATCACAGGCGCCATACGGCTGACAAAGGTGACCGGATTCAAGCGCGCCATGAAGCGGATCATGAGGCCAAAGGTGCCGGTGAAGTGCAGTAACAATACGAACGCAACCGTGAAGAAATACTTCGCGAGATCCAAAATCGCCGAGAAGCCCATCTTGGTGAAAAGCGTCGTCATCAGGCAGAAGACCCCGATCGGCGCGACTTTCATCAACATCAGAACAAGCGCCATGATGACCTCGTTCCAGTCCAGCAACATGGACCGGACACGTGCGCCCGGCTCACCGCAATGGGTGATGGCGATGCCGACCAGAATCGCAAAGACGATTACCTGCAGCATGTTCCCGTCAGCCATCGCCTTGATCGGGTTGGTCGGGAATATGTTGATGATGACGGCCTTCAGCGAGGGACTATCCCGCGCCACAAACTCGCTACCCGCCGCAAGATCGATGCCGACGCCCGGCTGAACGATCGTCGCCGTAAGCAGCGCCAGCGTAATCGCAATCGCCGTCGTCATCAGATAGAGGGCCAACGTCTTGAGGCCGATGCGACCCATACCGCCGCCACCGCCAAGATTACTCGCACCACAAACCAGCGAAACAAAGACCAGTGGCACAACCAGGAGTTTGAGACTACGCACAAAGATCTGGCCACCGGTGTCCAGCACGCCGTCGACGCCGAACGCAATCAGCACCGAGTCAGGCGACAGATCGAGCCAATGGAAAACCGAGCCGAGGGCAAGACCCGCGACCATGCCGATGACGATATTTCGTGTTAGCGCAGTTCGGTCCATTGGACTCTCCAGCCTGAGGGTTTCCGGCCTAATCCATCTCGATCATTTCGAAGTCGGCCTTGGCGATACCACACTCGGGGCAAATCCAGTCATCGGGCACGTCGTCCCACCGCGTGCCCGGGGCGAGCCCTTCATCTTCATTGCCTTCGGCCTCGTCGTAGATGAATCCACAGACGATGCATTGCCACTTCTTCATGGTGATTCCTCTGCCGACCCTTTGGGCGAGGGCGGTTTTCCGGTTTGCTATTCGGCCAGGCGATGATGGCGCCAGTGGAATGGAAGCTGAACCAACGCCTGCTTCCGTGGCCGGGAAGCGACGTATACTACCCAATTTCGGACGGTGAATCAGGAAATGCCCCGGATCTCCAGCCTGATCCTTCCACCCTTTCGCCGTCTGGTTCGCAGCATCGGTCAGCCGTCGAAACGCCTGCACACCCGTTTCCCGAAACTGCCACATTTCATCGCGCTCACGCGCCTCAACCGTCCGATTGGTATCGGACTCCTGTTGTGGCCAACGCTCTGGGGTCTGTGGATGGCGAACGGCGGCTGGCCCGGATGGCATCTCTTCACGGTCTTTACCCTGGGCGTCATCCTCACCCGCTCGGCCGGCTGCATCGCCAACGATCTCGCCGACAGGGACCTTGACGGCGCCGTCGCTCGCACCGCGACACGCCCGCTTGCGACCGGCGCACTTGAGGTCAGCGACGCACTGATACTCATGGGCACGCTGCTTCTCATCGCGCTGACCCTCGTCCTGACGACGAACACGCTGACCCTGAGCCTCGCCGTTCTCGCGGTGATCATCGCGGGCACCTACCCTTTCATGAAGCGACTTACCTACATGCCACAAGCCGTACTCGGGATCGCATTTGCCTGGGGCATCCCCATGGCATTCGCCGCATCCGTGGGCGAAGTAACTCAGCTCGGCTGGCTGCTGTTCGTCGCAACCGCGGTTTGGATCGTTGCCTACGACACCCAATACGCCATGATCGATCGTGACGATGACATCCGGATTGGCATCAAGTCGACCGCCATCCTGTTCGGTGACATGGATCGCGTGATGATCGGCGCACTGCAGGCACTCTTCATCATCTGCCTGCTACTGGTCGCACGCATCACGGATGCGGGCTGGCCTTACTTTGCGGGCGTTTTCGCCGGAGGACTCCTGCTCCTGTATCAGCAATATCTGATCCGACGCCAAAGCCGAGAGGGGAGCTTTGCCGCATTTCTCAACAACAACTGGGTGGGACTCGCGATCTTTAGCGGCATCGCGATTGATCTGTTCTAAACACGCTAATCTCTGAAATCCACGCTCAACAATGCTTGCTCAACATCAAATAGCCCATCAGTGAACACCCTTGCACGTGTCCTCGACGGCATCGCCGACCTCACCGGCAGGACCGTCGCCTGGCTAACCCTTGCCATGGTTGGCGTCACGTGTGCTGTCGTGGTCATCCGCTATGTCTTCGATGCGGGCACGATCGCTCTGCAGGAGTCGGTCATCTACATGCACGCACTCGTCATCATGCTGGGCATCCCATATGCGCTTAGGCACGGCGCGCACGTTCGCGTGGATATTGTGTATCAGCGCCTGAGCGAACGTGCCCGCGCTGTAATTGACCTGGTTGGCGCTGTATTTTTCCTGCTCCCATTTTGCGGTTTTGTCATCGTCAGCAGCCTCGATTACGTTCAATTCACCTGGTCGCTGCAAGAAAGCTCTGCTGAACCCGGCGGTCTGCCGGGTGTCTTTCTCGTGAAAACGCTGATCCCGGTCATGGCCGCAGCACTCGGCTTGCAGGGCATCGCCGAGATCGCGCGCAGTGTTTCGAGGCTTACGCAGCCATGACGCCCACTTCCGCGGCGGCACAGCGCGGGCGAGGCCGATAGTGGAGTACGCGCCGCTCATCATGTTTGCAGCCGTGTTCATCCTGCTGCTGCTCGGCTACCCCGTTGCCCTGACACTCGCGGGTACCGCGCTCATTGCCGCCGCGGTCGGCACTGCAACCGGCACGTTTGATGCCACGTTTCTCGGTGCCATGCCGAACCGCCTGTTTGGGATTCTGGCCAACCAGACCCTGATCGCCGTGCCGCTCTTTGTGTTCATGGGTGTCACGCTCCAGAAGTCCCGCA
>CAVOBC010000023.1:0-24209 GCA_963693635.1 Gammaproteobacteria bacterium
TTATCGATTGTGGCCAACGTCTTGCATAGAGACCGCAGGCCTTTCGCGCGACGGGCCATTGGCCCTGGCGCAGGTAATTTAGAGGGGGATACATGGCTGAGTCTGAACTCTGGCCGTTGCTTGTTTACTTCCTGGCCGTTGTCGTGCTGGTACTGACAATTCTCCTGTTGTCCTGGCTCATGGGACAACGCACACCTATCCTGGACACGACGGCGGTGGGTGACCCCTTCGAGTCGGGTGTCCTGCCCCTTGGGACGTCCCAGGCGACCATTTCGGTCGAGTTCTATCTGATCGCTATGTTTTTCGTGATCTTTGACCTCGAGACCGTGTTCATCTTTGCCTGGGCCATCGCGTTCTTCGAGTTAGGCGTTTTCGGCTTTCTCTCCATCAGCGTCTTCATTCTGATTCTTGTTGTCGCACTGATCTACGAGTGGCGTTCGGGTGCCCTCGAGTGGGGTGTGAAAACCCGTTTTGCATCCCCCATTAAGCAGGAGCTGTAGTCATGGAGTGGAGTGTCACACCGGCAGGCGAGGGCATTCCTCTTGTTGATGCGGATTCAGCCATCGAGGAGCACATACAGCGAAACGTCATGATGGCAAGGTTGGAAGACCTCGTCGCGTGGGGGCGAAAGAACTCGATCTGGCCGTTCAACTTCGGTTTGTCCTGTTGCTATGTGGAGATGGCGACCGCTTTCACCAGCACGTTCGACATCGCTCGATTCGGATCCGAGGTTATCCGGGCAACACCGAGGCAAGCCGATCTGATGGTGATCTCCGGCACGTGCTTTCTGAAGATGGCACCGGTGGTGCAGCGACTCTACGAGCAACTGTTGGAGCCCAAATGGGTCATTTCAATGGGGTCGTGTGCGAATTCCGGTGGCATGTACGACATCTATAGCGTGGTTCAGGGGGTCGACAAATTTCTGCCCGTGGATGTATACGTACCGGGCTGTCCACCTCGACCGGACGCCTTGCTGCAGGGGCTGCTGATGCTCCAGGACGCCGTTGGCAAAGAGCGCCGGCCGTTGTCATGGGTCGTTGATGATCAGCGGGTGATCAAACCGGACCCCGTCAGCCAGAGGGATCTGCGGACACACGAACGTATGCGAACGACGGATCTAAGGCAGCCGAAGGACGTGTGAACGATGATCGTGTAGCGCGGCGGGAATGGCAGGCCTCAAGAACAAGTAGAAAAGTAAACAGACGGTTTGTGAGGAAAGGGGGCGAACTGTGGCTGCAGTGGTCGTACAGGATTCACCGGCATTTGCGCAACTTCGGCAGCGACGCCCGTCCTGTTCGATTGAGCTGCAAACGACGGCTGATGGCATTCCAACTGCCTGGGTCTCGCGGCAGGACATCCGGGATCTCGCGCGGTTCTTTCGCAACGAATCCAAGCCTCGGTACGAAATGTTGTATGACCTCGCCGGAGTCGATGAGCGGCAGCGTGAGCACCGACCATCGGTAATGGACTTCACCGTCGTTTATCACCTTTGGTCGTTCGAGGGCAACTGTGAGCTTCGGCTCAAGGTCGGCGTCGACGATGACGACATTCGCGTTCCGACGATATCCGACATCTGGCCCAGCGCGAATTGGTATGAACGCGAAGCGTGGGACATGTTCGGGATCGTCTTTGACGGCCACCCGAACCTGCATCGAATCCTGCTTCCGCCGACCTGGCAAGGTCACGCCCTGCGCAAGGATCATCCGGCGCGAGCGACCGAACTCGAACCCTTTAAAATGACGGTCGAACGGCAGGACGCCGAGCAGGAAGCACTGCGGTTCAATCCAGCCGACTGGGGCCTCAGTCGCAAGCATGACGACACTGAGTTCATGTTTCTGAACCTCGGTCCCAACCACCCGTCCGTCCACGGTGTCTTCCGCATCGTCCTGCAGCTTGACGGCGAACTGATCGTCGATGCGGTACCCGAGATCGGCTATCACCATCGGGGCGCGGAGAAGATGGCGGAGCGCCAGTCCTGGCACACCTACATCCCGTACACGGATCGCATCGATTACCTCGGTGGGGTGATGAACAACCTGCCGTACGTGATGGCACTTGAGAAGATGGCAGGAATCGAAGTGCCGCCGCGTGCCCAGGTGATCCGGATCATGATGTCAGAGATGTTCCGCATCTCAAGCCATCTGGTGTTCTATGGCACCTTCGCCCAGGACGTTGGGCAGTTGTCTCCCGTCTTTTATATGTTTGCGGATCGGGAGCGACTGTTTCGGATCGTCGAGGCGGTGACCGGGGGGCGCATGCATCCGGCATGGTTCAGAATTGGCGGTGTCGCGCAGGACCTGCCGGACGGCTGGGAAGCGATGTTCCGTGAATTCCTCGACTGGATGCCCGATCGCCTCGATCACTTTTACAAGATGGCGATGGACAATTCGATCCTTAAGAACCGCACTGTCGGAATCGGCACTTATACGACGGAAGAAGCATACGATTGGGGTATCACGGGTCCTGGCTTGCGTGCGACCGGAAAGGACTTTGATCTCAGACGCGACCGACCGTACGGGGGCTATGAGCAGTTCGAGTTTGATGTGCCGGTGTACAACGGAGGCGATTGCTACGACAGGGCGCGCGTCCGCTGCGATGAGATCAGAGAGAGTCTTAGGATCATTCGCCAGTGTGTTGATCACATGCCGGCGGGTCCCTACAAGTCGGATCACCGATTGACGACGCCGCCGCCGAAAGAACGCACGATGCATGATATCGAAACGCTCATTCACCACTTCGTCAACGTATCTTGGGGCCCCGTTATCCCGCCTGGTGAGTGCAGCGTCAGCATCGAGGCGACCAAAGGCAACAACATGTACTACCTGACCAGCGATGGCGGGGTTATGTCATACCGAACGCGCATCAGGACCCCTTCGTTTCCTGCGCTCCAGCAGATTCCGCTCATCTCGCGCGGATTGCTGATACCGGATCTGATCGCAATTCTTGCGAGCATTGACTTTGTAATGGCGGATGTAGACCGATGAGCGACGTTGCGGACACCCAACTGGCTCTTTTGACCGACGAGGAAGTTGAGGCGATCGAGTACGAGATTTCGCACCTGCCGATGCGCCGGTCGGCTGCGATCGATGCGCTGAAGATTGTGCAGGAGCAGCGTGGCTGGATTTCGGACCCGACGCTTGCCGCCATCGCGCGACTGCTCGAGATGTCGACCGCAGAACTCGATGGCATCGCCACCTTCTACAACCTGATTTTCAGGCAACCCGTGGGCGACAAGGTGATTCTCTTTTGCGACAGCGTTTCCTGTTGGGTGATGGATGGCGACAAGGTCTGCGCGCGGGTCAAGGACAAGCTTGGCATAGAGTATGGCGGGACGACGGCAGACGGACGCTACACCCTACTACCCGTGACGTGCCTCGGGGACTGCGACCATGCGCCTGCCATGATGATCGGCAAGGAGTTGCATCACGACCTGACCCCCGACGGAGTGGATGAGCTGCTGTGACAGATACCATGAATCTAAATGCCGACAGACCCCTGACCCGGAACATTACGCCCGGGTCGGGTGTAGCGGATCTCGAGACGTTCGAATCGACGGGCGGTTACACGGCCGTGCGGGACCACGTTGGCAAGACTGAGGCTGCCGATCTGCTGCAGGTTGTCATGGATTCGGGTTTGCGTGGCCGGGGTGGTGCGGGTTTCCCGACCGGCATGAAGTGGAGTTTTGTGCCGAAAGATTCCGGGCCGGGCCATCGTTACCTGGTTGCCAATGCTGACGAAATGGAGCCCGGTGCGTTCAAAGATCGACTGATCATGGAGCGTGATCCTCACCAGTTGGTCGAAGGCATGATTGTCTCGGCCTATATCATCAACGCGGACGTTGGTTACATCTTCATTCGCGGTGAGTACTACGAGGCGGCGCAGCGCCTGCGCGACGCAATCGCCGAGGCGAAAGCCAAAGGGTACCTTGGCACGAACATCCAGGGCTCTGGCTTCTCGTTCGATCTGCACGTGCACGTGAGCGCCGGTCGCTACATTTGTGGCGAAGAGACGGCGCTCATTAATTCGCTCGAGGGAAAGCGCGCCACGCCCCGCGCGAAGCCGCCGTTTCCGCAGGTGAGTGGACTGTTTGGCCGACCGACCATCGTTAACAACGTCGAGACGCTGTGCAACATTTCCCACATCGTTGCCCGGGGGGCTGATTGGTTCCAGGCGCTCGGTCTGGGAAAAGATGCCGGCACCAAGCTCTACGGCGTTAGCGGCCGGGTCAACAACCCGGGTTGCTGGGAGTTGCCGATGGGCACGACCATCCGCGAGATTCTGGAGGTCCATGCCGGCGGGATGCGTGAGGGCTATTCGCTCAAGGGATTCTTGCCGGGTGGCGCGTCTACTGATTTTCTTGTCGAGGAGCATCTCGACCTGCAGATGGAATACGACACGATCGCCGCGGCGGGCAGCCGAATGGGCACCGGCACGATGATCATCCTTGATGACAAAACGTGTCCGGTCGGCATGCTGTGCAATCTCGAACTCTTCTTTGCGCGTGAGTCCTGCGGATTCTGCACGCCGTGTCGGGAGGGCCTGCCTTGGGTCCACGGCCTGCTGGTCAATATCGAAAATGGCAACGGGCGGATGGAAGACATCGATTTGCTCAACCGGCAGGGACGTTTCATTGGTGCGATTGGCAACACGCATTGCGCCCATGCGCCGGGGGCAATCGAACCGCTTACGAGTGGTCTCAAATACTTCCGTGAAGACTTCATTGAACACATCGAGAAAGGGGCGTGCCCCTATCATTAGGGACGAAGAAGATGCTGCGTGACTTTGACTTTGACTTTGACGTTGCGTTAGCGACGCGATGTGAAAGGGGAAACGGGAAAGTAAGTGGTTAGGTACAAGACGACAATAAGCGGCAAACAAAGTCGATGACGGGATTCACGACCGGTCATCGGACGACTGCATTAAGGCTTGGACTATAAGGCTTGGACTAAAGAGAGCGGTACGGAGCGATCATGCCCACGATTCATGTCGACGATCAGGCGATCGAAGTTCAGGGGGGGACCAACCTGCTGCAAGCGTTGTTGCAAGCGAGCGAGGACCTTCCTTATTTCTGCTGGCACCCGGCGCTTGGGTCGGTTGGCGCTTGTCGGCAGTGTGCGGTTACCCAGTATCGCGACGAAGACGACACGCGTGGTCGCATCGTCATGGCGTGCATGACCGAGGTCACTGACGGTGCGCGTTTTGGGCTCGCGGCAGAGAGCGCTGCCGAGTTCAGAACGTCGGTGATTGAAAACCTGATGCTTAATCATCCCCACGACTGCCCTGTGTGCGAAGAGGGTGGCGAGTGTCACTTGCAGGACATGACCGTGATGGTGGGCCACCGTGACCGCGACTACCAGGGCCGCAAAACCACCTATCGCAACCAATATCTTGGGCCGCTGATCAGTCACGAAATGAACCGATGCATCACGTGCTATCGCTGCACGCGGTTCTACCAGGACTACGCCGGGGGCGTTGATCTGGCGGCTATGGCATCCCGTGATCGCGTGTACTTTGGCCGCGAATCCGACGGTATTCTGGAGAGCGAGTTTGCCGGTAATCTGGTCGAGGTCTGTCCGACCGGGGTCTTTACCGACAAGCCCCTCGCGGCACACTACTCGCGCAAATGGGATCTCGCGAGTGCACCGACGGTGTGTACCGGCTGTTCGCTGGGATGCAACACGCATACATCCGAGCGTTATGGTGAGTTGCGGCGCATCCACAATCGATATAACTATGACATTAATGGTTACTTCTTGTGTGACCGGGGCCGCTTCGGTGGCGGGTATGTAAACGGAGACAGACGGATACCGAACATCGGCCGACGGAATGACGATGGGACCTTCAGCTCGGTCAGCATCGACGCAGCGCTGGAAATACTCAAGGGTCTGCAGGTGGGCGATGCGTCCCGTCGCGTCGTCGGCGTCGGCTCACCGCGGACGAGCCTTGAGGCCAACTTCGCGTTGCGAGCACTGGTTGGTGAAGCTAATTTCTGTAATGGCATCGATGCCGCGGATCGGGCGACGAATGCGGTTACGCGGGCCGCACTGGCGTCGAACCTCACCGTGCCGACCATGCGTGGGGTTGAGCAAGCGGACGCTATTCTGATTGTTGGTGAGGATCTGACCAATCATGCCCCACGCCTCGCCCTTTCGGTGCGCCAGGCTGCCCATGCGAGGGCGACCGAGCTCGCCGCCGCAATCGGCATTCCCGCCTGGCAGGACGCAGCCGTGCGAACACTCGCGCAGGAACAGCGACACCCCGTCATGATCCTGGGTGCGCACAGCGATCGTTTGGATGATATCGCGTCGGTCAAAATGCGCCAGACGCCTGCTAGCATTCTTGAGACGCTTGCGGCGTTGAGCGAGGGTCTCGCGCAACGGCCTCGCGACGATGAACTGGCGGGCATCCTGGATGCACTGTTAAACGCGAAACGCCCGCTCGTGATCACGGGTAATTCACTGGGCGACGCAGCGATTGCCAGTGCGGCGTTAGCGTTTGCGACAAAGCTCAGGGCACGCGTTGATGAGACCGGTTTCCTCTGCGTACCTTCCGAGGGCAACAGCCTCGGCGTTTCGTCTGTCGAGGGCGGGTTGACGCTGGAAGCCGTGAGCGAGATCTCAAAGATCGATGCGTTGATCGTTGTTGAGAACGATCTGAGCCGGCGCCTGCCACCGGCGGTCTGGCAGTCACTCCGGGGTGCGACTGAGTGTCTGATCGTGATTGATGCGGTTGACAGTGCCACGGCGACCGGTGCGAATCTTGTCTTTCCAGCAGCAGCAGTCCCCGAGAGCGAAGGCACGTGGATCAACTTCGAGGGTCGCGCCCAACGTAGCTATGCGACGTTCGTGCCGGCCGAGCCCATCCAACAGAGTTGGGCATGGTTGCTTGCCATCGCGCGCGGCATTGGGAACGAGGCGCTGGCAGATATAGATGGGATTTACGACCTGACGGCAGCATGTGCGCAGGCGCTCCCCGAACTCGCCGGGATCACCGGGGTTGCGCCCGATTCAGATTTTCGGTCGAAGGGTGCGCGCGTCGCGCGGATGCCAGCCAGGTCCACGGGGCGGACCGCCATGAGCGCCAACATTTCGGTGCATGAGCCAAAGCAGCCGTCCGACGCGGATTCGCCACTTGCGTTCTCGATGGAAGGTCATAATCGCGACTTGCCCGCGGCCATCCGGCCGTTCACATGGTCGCCGGGCTGGAACTCGAATCAGTCGATCCACAAGTTTCAGGCGGAGATTGGCGGTGCGAGTCGGGATGGCGATGCCGGCACACGACTGTTCGATGGCATGTCGCCTGACGACGTTGGGGCCGGTGCGGCGACGGACGAACGGCAATTGATCCCGCGACAGCACATCTTTGGCAGCGATGAGTTGACTGGGCTGACAGAAGCAATAGGACAACTGAGTCCGTCGCCTTATCTGGCGATCAGTAAGGCGCATGCGGCTCAACTCGGGGTGGTTGCAGGTGACGGACTGCAATACGAGGTTGATGGTGAGGTCCACAAGACCGCTGTTGCCGTGGATGACTCGCTGCCTGACGATCTCATTACGTATCCCGCGGGGATCGGCGGCACGGGCCACCTGCGGGGCGTTCTGGCCCTCACCGTGACCAAAGCAGAGGACTGGACGCCGCCGGTCTCCGATTCGCTTATTGCAACGGACAGCCGATCGTGAGCGTGCCGACGCAATTGCTGATTATTTTCGGGACCCTCTTCGGCGCGATCGGGGGTGCATCTGTTCTCATTTGGTTCGAACGGCGTCTGCTTGGGGTCTGGCAGGACCGGAAAGGCCCCAATCGGGTTGGACCCCTTGGTATTGGCATCGTCGTCGCGGACATGATTAAGATGTTCGCGAAAGAAGATTGGGTGCCACCGTTTTCGGACAAGTTCGTCTTCATCTTTGCCCCCACCGCCGTCATGATGGCGATGCTGCTGGGGTTTGCCGTGGTTCCGTTTGCACCGTCCATACACGTCATCGATCTCAATATTGCGCTGCTGTTCTTTCTCGGCATGACCTCCCTTGCCGTTTACAGTGTCCTGCTCGGAGGGCTTGCATCGAACAACAAGTACGCGCTTTTGGGCGGCTTGCGCGCAGCGGCGCAGATGGTCAGCTATGAGGTCTTCATGGGCCTGTCGCTCATGGGGGTCGTCATGATGACGGGTTCATTCAGTCTGGTTGACATCGTTGAGGCCCAGGAAGAGCGCGGTTGGTTTGTCATCAGTCAGTTTCTTGGCTTCTTTGTATTTATCGTGGCCGGTCTGGCCGAAAGTCATCGACTGCCGTTTGACCTGCCGGAGGCCGAACACGAACTGGTGGCTGGCTTTCACACCGAATACTCCGGCATGAAGTTCGGCATGTTCATGGTGGGTGAGTACCTTGGCGTCCTCCTGATATCAGGCATGATCGTCACGATCTTCTTTGGTGGGTGGCTCGGGCCTGCGTTCTTGCCCCCCATTGTCTGGTTTTTCCTAAAATCCAGCGCGTTTATTTGCTTTTTTGTGCTCATGCGCGCTGCGATACCCCGACCACGATACGACCAACTGATGTCGCTTGGTTGGAAAATCATGTTGCCGCTAACCCTCATCAACCTCATGGTGACGGGCGCGGTGCTGCTTTGGATGTGAGGTTTTACCATGATTGAGGCAGTCATTAGCCAGATACGTACGACCTGGCATGTGTTGTTGCACACCTTCACCAAGGCGGAGACGGTTCAATATCCGGAAGAGATGCCTTATCTCGCGCCGCGGTACCGGGGGCGGATTGTTCTGACCCGGGACCCGGATGGCGTTGAGCGCTGCGTCGCCTGTAATCTTTGCTCGGTGGCGTGTCCGGTCGATTGCATCGCATTGCAGAAGACGGAAGACGAGGAAGGTCGCTGGTATCCTGAGTTTTTCCGCATCAACTTTTCGCGCTGCATCATGTGCGGTTTTTGTGAAGAAGCGTGTCCCACCTATTCCATTCAGCTCACGCCGGACTTCGAGATGGCCGAATATGATCGTCAGAACATGGTCTACGAGAAGGAACACCTGCTGATCGACGGGCAGGGCAAATATCCCGGCTATTCCTTTTACCGGGTGGCGGGCAAGGCGATCGGCGGCAAGGACAAGGGTGAGGCCGAGAACGAAAACCCGCCCGTTGACGTACACAGTCTGCTGCCTTGATGGCTACTGTTGTGATGAGGGTACGCGTAAACATCGGTTGGTACCGGGAGAAACCATGAATCTGATCTTGTTCTATCTTGCGGCTGCGATCTCGCTCGGGTCGACGATCATGGCCGTCACGCGCTACAACCCGTCGCACGGTCTCATCTATCTGATCATTTCTCTCCTCGCGTCGGCCATCATCTTCTACTTGCTGGGCGCACCCTTTGCTGCCGTCCTTGAGATTGTTATCTATGCCGGAGCGATCATGGTGCTCTTTGTGTTCGTCATCATGATGCTGAACCTGGGGGCGAGGGGCGATGAGACCGAACACCGCTGGCTGAATCCGGCGATGTGGATTGGTCCTTCGGTTCTGTGTGTCCTCCTGCTCGGTGAAGTGGTCTACATCCTGCTTCAGACGCAGCAGACGCTGACCGGCGCAGCGATCAGCCCCAAGGCGGTCGGGCTCGAGTTGTTTGGACCCTACGTTCTTGCGGTGGAGATTTCCTCTATGCTCCTGCTTGCCGGGCTTGTTGGCGGTTACCACCTCGGACGTCGATTCCTTGTGGATGCCCGGTCCGGCTGGGTACCCGATGAGGCAGACCAATGATGGAAGCGGTAGTAGTGCCGATGGAGCATGGCCTGCTCCTCGCCGGCTTCTTGTTCGTGATCGGACTGCTTGGCGTGATGGCGCGTCGCAACGTCATATTCATTTTGATGTCGCTTGAGATCATGTTGAATGCGTGTGGTCTTGCGTTCATCGTCGCCGGATCCGCCCACGGCGAGGCAGACGGCCAGGTCATGTTCATGATTATTCTGACGATTGCGGCTGCAGAAGTCGTTGTTGGACTCGGGCTTGTGCTCCAGGCCCGGCGGCGCTTTAGAACTCTGGACATCGACCAGGCGAGTCAACTCGGGGGATGAATATGGGACTGACGTGGGTGCAATTGATCTGGCTGGTTCCCTTACTGCCATTTCTGTCTTTCCTGACGCTCTTCCTGACCCAGGGGCGGCTGCCGCGCCCTCTGGTTGGTGTGCTTGGGGCGGGCTCGGTCGGACTCGCCGCGCTCGTGGTTGGGGTCATTGCCACCGAGTATCTGGGTGCTGGCAACACGGCGCCGGTGTCAGTTCAGATGTTCCAGTGGATGAACGTGGGCGGTCTCAACCCGTCTTTCGGCTTCATCATCGACGGGCTCAGCATCACGATGCTCTGCGTCATAACGGGCGTTGGCTTTCTCATCCATGTTTACTCAACGTTGTTCGTGCTGGAGGAGAAAGACTACAGCCGCTTTTTTACCTACATGAACCTCTTTGTCAGCGCGATGATCATCCTGGTGCTGGCGGACAACCTGCTGCTGCTGTACCTCGGCTGGGAAGGTGTAGGGGTCTGTAGTTACCTGCTGATTGGCTACTGGTATGAGGATGCGAGCAACGGTCGGGCCGCACGCAAAGCATTCATCGTGACCCGAATTGGCGATGGGTTCATGGCGCTCGGTATGCTGCTGCTATTCACCCATCTCGGCACGTTGGAGATCTCGGCGGTCACGACCGCGGCAGCAGCGACCTTCCAGACGGGCGATACCATTCCGACAATTGCAGCGCTCCTGCTGCTCGGTGGCGCTTGCGGCAAGTCTGCACAGTTGCCACTGCAGACCTGGCTGCCGGATGCGATGGCAGGTCCGACTCCCGTTAGCGCGCTGATCCACGCCGCGACCATGGTGACCGCTGGTGTCTACCTGATCGCGCGGATGCATGATCTGTTTCTGCTCGCGCCTGTGGCGCAACTCGCGGTCGCGTTTGTTGGTTTGCTGACCTTGCTGGTCGCAGCAGGCACTGCGCTCACCCAAAATGACATCAAGCGGATTCTGGCGTACTCCACGATCAGTCAGATCGGCTACATGTTCCTGGCACTGGGCGTTGGCGCCTGGTCAGCGGCGATCTTTCACCTGATGACCCATGCCTTTTTCAAGGCGCTTCTCTTCCTGGGTGCCGGCTACGTCGTCTACAGCCTTCACCACGAACACGATATACGGCAGATGGGCGGACTCGCGCGACGCTTGCCGATCGGGTTCGCGAGCTTCCTGATCGGTAGTGCGGCACTTGCTGCGTTGCCGATGACCTCGGGATTCTTCAGCAAGGATGAGATTTTGCTCGCCGCTTATGAACATGGAGAGTGGGGCGGTCTCCTCTGGGCTGGCGGTGCGCTCGGTGCATTCCTCACCGCCCTCTACAGCTTCCGACTGGTCTTCATTGTGTTCCTCGGTCCCACGCGCACGGAACCGTCGGCACCCGCAGGTTGGCTGATGGGCGGGCCACTGCTCGTACTGTGCGTGCTATCCCTTGTCGGTGGATTTATCGATCCACCGGCGGCGCTCGTTCTGCCCGCGTCGCCACCCGGTCACGATGCTGTGATGCAATGGGTGACACCTGCGATTCCGATCGTCGGGGTGGTGCTCGCCTGGTTCCTGTTTAGCAGCAGAAGCTTCTCGTTTGGCGACTTTGCGACGGGGCCGGGCGGCGCGCTCCGCCGGTTCCTCTACAGTCACTGGGCCATGGACTGGTTGTACGACCGTACCATCGTTCGACCTTACTACTGGCTTGCGCGCATCAACCGTTCGGACGCGGTGGACTATGTGTACGCCGCAACCGCTGGTATCACTCGGGTCGGGTCCAGTGCGCTCGCGCTGACGCAGAGTGGTCAGCTTAGATGGTATGCAGGCACCATGGTTGGCGGTCTCGTTATCTTCGTCGCCATTCTGTTGGGGATTCTGTGATATGGAATTGATCCTGCTGATGGCGGTATTGATGCTTGGCGGTGGTGCCGCCTGGTTGACGGAAGCGTGGGATGAGGCATTGCCGCGGCGTGTGGCGATGGGGACGCTCGCGGTCGCGGCGGTCCTGACCTATATGTTGTGGCAGGGCAGTGACCAGTCGATTGCGTTGGGGACCGGCACGAGCGACTGGCGCCTGTTGATCAGTCATGAATGGATACCGCGGTTCGGCATCAGTTTCCTGTTTGGGCTCGACGGCATCAGTCTGATCATGGTCTCGCTGACCATCATTCTCGGCGTGGTTGCAGTGGTCTCGTCCTGGCACGAGATCGAGAAAGCCACCGGCTTCTTTCACTTTAACCTGCTGTGGACCCTCGCGGGTGTCGTCGGCGTCTTCACGGCTCTTGACCTCTTTCTCTTCTTTTTCTTCTGGGAAGTGATGCTGATCCCGATGTATCTCCTGATCGCCATTTGGGGTCACGAAGCTCGGTCCTACGCATCGATGAAGTTCTTTCTGTTTACGCAGATTAGTGGGCTGCTGATGCTGGTGTCGATCGTCGCCCTCGTCTTCGTGAATCATGAGGTGACCGGCGTATGGACCTTCTCGTACTTCGACCTCGTCGAGACCGTGCTGCCGCCCGATATTGCGTACTGGCTGATGCTCGGTTTCTTCATCGCATTCGTCGTCAAGTTGCCTGGCTTCCCGTTCCACACATGGTTGCCTGATGCACATACACAAGCACCCACTGCGGCGAGCGTCCTGCTTGCGGGTATCCTGCTCAAGACTGGCGGATATGGCCTCATTCGCTTTACGCTACCTCTCTTTCCCGAAGCCTCGCAGCAAATCGCACCACTCGCGATGGCGCTCGGTGCCGCCGGGATTCTGTACGGGGCTGTGCTTGCCTTCGCGCAAGTGGATTTCAAACGACTCGTTGCTTACAGCAGCGTCAGTCACATGGGCTTCGTGTTGATCGGTGTGTACGCCTGGAACGAGTTGGCGTTGCAGGGGGCGATGATGCAGATGATCGCCCATGGCTTCAGCACGGCCGCACTCTTCATGATTGCCGGGGCGTTGCAGCATCGCTTGCACACACGAGACATGATGGCGATGGGTGGACTGTGGCGCGACATGCCGCGCATGGGTGCGATCGCGATGTTTTTCATCATCGCATCGCTTGGGGTACCGGGACTCGGCAACTTCGTCGGCGAGTTCCTTGTGCTCGCAGGTGTCTTTCGCGTCGAGATAACGATCGCGGTGATTGCGACGATTGGACTGGTCGCCGGCGCGGCGTACGCACTGATCGCCATGCAACGCGTGTTTCAGGGGCCACGCCCCGACAATGCCGCCGCCGTCGCCGACTTTGGCGTCCTCGAAGTCGGGGTGCTGTTTTTGATGATGGTTGCCCTCACGGGCATCGGCATATATCCCCAACCCCTGCTGGATGTGTTGGAACCTGTACTCGCGAGCATCTATCAATTGAGTAATACCGACGTCGCCTGGATCGGGAGATTGCCATGACTGCCGCGCAGATGTTTGCCTTGCTACCGATCATCACTCTGACGGTTGGCATTCTCGTCTTGTTGATGGTCATTGCGTTCTCGCGCAGTTTAGCGGCGACCGCCATCGTCTCGATGTTGTCCCTCGCACTCACCGCTGCAGCATTCGTGGTCATTGCGCCGGCGGCAATGACTGACGGCGGTGTGGTCGTGACACCGCTTTTGGTGGTCGACGGCTTCGCGGTCCTGCTCGGCTTGTTGCTGACGCTCGCGTCGATTGCCGTTGCGGGACTCTCCTGGGATTACCTCAGCACGCGAGGCGATCTTCAGGAGGAGTTCTTACTGCTGCTTCTGCTCGCTGCGCTTGGCGCGATCATCCTCGCTTCAAGTGCACACGTCGCATCGTTCATGCTGGGCCTCGAGATGCTGGGCGTTTCCCTCTACGGGATGATTGCCTATCCGATGAAGGGCGTCTTGTCGCTGGAGGCCGCACTCAAGTATCTGATTTTATCGGGCGTTTCGTCGGCGTTCATCTTGTTTGGGGCGGCACTCATGTACGCCGACAGTGGCAGCATGGACTTCCGTTCGATTTCAGCGCTGACATCGGCTGACTCATTGTCGCTCATGGCCTCGGGGGGCAGTGCCTTGTTCCTGGCGGGCATCGCGTTCAAGTTGTCGCTTGTTCCGTTTCATATGTGGACGCCCGATGTGTACGAGGGCGCACCCGCCCCGGTGACCGGCTTCTTGGCGACCGTGTCGAAGACGGCCGTGTTTGCGGTCCTCGTCCGGGCCTTCTTGCCCGAAGAGGGAACGGCGGGCGGGGCTACTTTCTGGGGTCTGTGGTGCATTGCGATAGGCTCGATGCTGGTCGGCAACCTGCTCGCGCTGATGCAGAAAAATGTCAAGCGCCTGCTTGGATATTCATCGATTGCGCAACTCGGCTACTTGCTTGTCGCGTTTCTTGCGGGGAGTGCAGTCGGTGGATCTGAACTCGCGGTCGAGGCATCGCTCTATTTCCTCTTCGCTTATGTACCAACGACGCTCGCAGCGTTTGGGGTCGTTGCGATCATGTCGCGAGACGCGGGCGAGCAGGACACCGACCAGATCGAAGCGTACAGGGGCCTTTTTTGGCGTCGACCGTTCCTCGCTTTTGTCCTGACCGCTGCAATGCTGTCGCTCGCTGGCATCCCGCTGACCGGTGGTTTCCTTGGCAAGTTCTATGTCGTTGCAAGTGGGGTACAGGCGGAGCTCTGGTGGCTCGTTGGCGCATTGGTCGTCGGGAGTGGGATGGGCGTTTTTTACTACCTGCGAATCATCTTTGCGATGACGCAGGATGCCGATGGGGCCCGCGCCGTACCCGTTCCGTTTGCAAGCGGAATGCTCGTCGGCCTGTTGACGATTGCCCTCGTGGTTCTGGGGGTCTATCCAATGCCTATGATCGATCTGATCGCGCAGGTGATTGCGTCGGTCACCTGGGTGTAGGAGTTGTAAGAGGTACAAGAGGAGGAGAAGGAGCGAATGAATATGCTTCATTCGCTCCATGTCAGAGACTACATTGGTGCCCCATCCGGTCGTACTCAAAGCCGATATGTCAGTCTTTGAGGCGGCTCATCTGATCCTCCAACACAGAATCTCGGGCGCGTGCGTGGTCGATGAGTCGAGGCGCTTGATCGGTATCGTCTCCGAACTCGACTGCATGCGGCTCTTGTTGTCGGCCGCATACAATGACGATGAATTCGTTGAGGGACTGGTGCAGGACGTGATGGCGACGACCGATCTTGAAACGGGCAGCCCGGGTCACGACATCGTCGATGTCGCCATGTCCATGCTGGACCACAAGCCCCGGCGCCGGCCGGTTGTGGACGAAGGCGGGGGACTGATAGGTCAGGTCACCTGTCGCCAGATACTCCGGGCGATCAAAGAGGTGAGAGGGTACAAGGACCTGACAGAGCGCTAGTCCCGCATCGTTGGCCTGCGTTTGGCCAGGACGACCATCTGTCGTCCGGGTGCCCCCGGTGCACATTCGTCGTCAACTGAGAAGCGCGACAAGTCATCGCTTCTCGCTTCGGGGTAGCTGCAGACCCAGGTCAAAGCCGATTCAGAGACGACTCGTTGCAAGGTAGTCGCCTCGATCGTCCGCAGTGGACCGCCCCAGCCGAGTGCGAGTTGCCGCTCGCCGTCCACCACGGTGATTTCATCCAGCGACGCGGTCACTGTGACGTCTCCCCGGGCCATCTGCCGCTCATCGGTGAGCACGATCGCCCCGGTCGCATCTGCAAGATCAATGTCGAGAACATAAATGCCGTGGTCGCCGAGAACATTCCCGACAGAGGTCAGGTGTTGGTGCTAGTCTGCATCAGAGCCGAGCAGCCGGATCGAACTCATGGGGCAGAACGCAGCCTGGGTGCCTGCCAGTGCCACAAGGGGCAAGTCGCGCATGTCTGCGAGCACGGATCGACAGGTCGGGGCGTGCTGAGTCATGTACGCCACCATTGCCGGGTTGGCGTCGATCCCGGTTATCTCCCATCCCTCCTCAGCGAGGAGCTTGCTGATGGCACCCGGCCCGGAACAAATCTCGACAACGGCGCTGCCCGGGGCAATGCCGTGAAGGATGAGAGCGTTGTGATAGAAGCTCGCTTCGTCCCGGCGATCCCAACCGAACAAAATGTCGTAGTAGGCAGGAAAGTCATAGATGCCTGGCGTCATACGTAGCGTTCGAGGCGGTCACCGATTTCTTGCGCGAACTCTGCCGTTGTGACCGAGCCGCCGAGGTCGGGGCTACATATGCCGCCTTCGATCGCTGAGTGGATCGAGGTCTTTAACGCGATCGCTGCCTCGCGTGCTCCGACCTGTTCGAGCAACATGCCAAAGGCACGCAGGATGCCGGTCGGGTTGCTGGCCCCGTCGCCCGCGATGTCGTCTGCGGTACCCCCGGTTGCTTCGAACATCGCGATATCAACTTCATCATAGGCATTGAACGCGAAGTGAGCGCAGCAGCCGACACCAACACTGCCCACGAGCCCGGTCGCGAGATCGGAGAGAAAGTCGCCGTATTCGTTCAGGACGAGGAGCGCTTCGTAGTTCTCCGGCTGCATGATGATGTTCGAAAGGGATGCATCGAAGAGTTCTTGCTCGTGTTCAACCTCAAGAAACTCCAGGTGCGCTTCCTCAATGACCCGCTCAAAGAAGCCGTCTGTTTGCGCGTGGGTAGTGTGCTTGGATGTTGACGTCACTTTGAGGCCCTTGGTCTGCGCCAGATCAAACGCGAAACGCGCAGTCCATCGAATAGGATCCCGCTCCACGATTCGAACTGAGACCGCCCCGTCATTGCCGATGGTCCGGCCTGGATCATCGTATGTGCCATCGCTTGCGAAGTTGGTCGCAACTCCTGATATTGTCTCAACCGGGCGGTGGATGACGCTGAAGTTGCACATCCGCATTAGAACCGTGTTCGGGCGCGCTCCGCGGGTTTCAGTGGGGTACTTCAGCGCCAGACCCGTTTCCCGCATTGACGCGACCAATTCGTCGTAAAGTGCGCGGCTCCGCTTGCGCCGGTGGCGACCGAAAGATCGAACGGTATGAACGAGAATGGGACAGGAAGCAATTCAGCAATGTGATAGACGGCTTCCCGCAAATCGTCTGTGATGCCGTCACCCAGTAATTCCGTACTCTCAATAGCCCTGTAGAGGTTGCCTAGCCACAGTCCTTGTCAGATGTCCTCAGGCGATTTGGCAGGCTCTGGATTGACGCTTGCCCGTCAGGGACGTGATGGGGCGGACTTTGTAGATCTTCTGGGGTTGAAAAAGGACAAATACCATTGCCAGTTTCTATTCGAAGAGCCACGGTTGCAGTTGCTTCGCATTTTCGACCACGATCTGTTGCGCCTCCGGCGATTCACCGTCACCCGGAATCCGCAAGCCAAGCTTTTCGAGGACGTAATGCACCAACGCCCCTCGGGTGGGGATGTTGAGCTGATTATTGGTCATGCCATAGTCATGTGCGACGACCTCCTGTTGCGTTGATGTCAATCGAGGGTCAGGGCGGATGAGCACGTTGATTGGGGTATGCCAGGCAGCGTCGTCCGATTCGTTGTTCGGTGAGTCGTCGAGCATCTCGGCGTCGCCGCGAAAACGACTCAAAACGAAGTCCCGGAAATCCTGATTCTTCTCACAGAATGCGCGGACATGCCAGCGCGACCCGGTGAAGACCAGTGTGTGCGGCACGATGATTCTGCCCTCCCGATCAGGGTTGTGCACCGACACGTAGTCAACCTCAAGGCGGCGCATGAGCCGGGAAGCTGTGACGATCGGCCGTATGATTCCCGGCGTGATCGCGCGCACCGGCAGGCCGAGCACCTCGGTGTTTGCGACCTGCAATGACAGTGCTTCAAACGTGTTGCTGAGTTCCTGATTGCGATTGAGCAGGTGCAGGTATTCGTCAGCGACGCCACTTGTGACGCGGGGTTCGAAGTGATCTGCAGGCCGGTAGCCCTTGATGTACTTGTCGTAATACAGGTTGCCCGGGGCTATGTCGCGAAGGTAGTTGTTGATGTCCTTTGAGGCCTGTTGCCGGCCGATACCAAACGACCGTGTCAGGTGGTTGGTGGTCAGGCGCCCTTCCCAGTAGCCGATGATCTCGATCAACCGGTAACGCAGAAGAAGATCCCAGCGGATGGCCCAGCGCTCGCTCATTTGTCAATTCTCCATGGGTCTGTCTCATTGACCCCGTCGGTTTGGTGTTGAACCCGTTAGCAGCATTTCACCCTGCCGGATTACCGCGTGTCGCAGGTTCCCGCAGAAAGAGTCTGTATGAAAACACGACACACACATGTCGTCAATGTAGACATGTCGTCAATGACGACGATAATGTCTGCCGACCGTCTATCTGTATAGAAGGGAGATCAGAATGACCGGGATACATACCATTGAATGTCCGAATTGTGGTGATCGCGTCGACGTCACGGCGGCGATGAGGCAGCAAGTCGAGGACAAGGTCCGCACAGCGCTTGCCGGCGAGTTCGCGGGGAGGGAACGGCAACTGGGTGAAGATCGTGATGCTTTGCTCGCGGGACGCACGGCGCTCGTCCGGGAGCGCGACGTGCTGGGTGTCGCGGTCGCTGAGCAGGCCAAGGCGGTAGAAGACGCGACAGCAACAGAAGTTAAAGTCCGGGAGCGTGATCTCCGGGCGTCGATCGTCGCCGAGGTGGCGAAGGAGACCAATGATGCATTCGAAGTCCTACAACAGGAATTGGAAGAGAAGTCAGCGAAAGTTGCAGCTCTCAACAAGGCTGAAGCCGATCTCTCGCGACTCAGACGGGAGAGCGCCCTCCAGCGCTCGGCCATTCAGGCGGAACTGCAGAGGGGATTTGATGTGGCGCTTGCCGACGAGCGCATGCGCATTTCGAGGTGTGAGCCGGGCAAAGCCGAGATGGAGTTGTTGGAAAAGGACTCTGTCATCCGCGAACTTGGAGCGCAATTGAAGGATGCCCAGCGTCGCGCCGAGCAGGGTTCAAGTCAGCGGCAAGGCGAGACCCAGGAGGTCGCGATTGAGCCGTGGCTGGGCACGCAGTTTCCCCTCGACTCGATCGATGCGGTGCGCAAGGGCATTCGCGAGGCAGACTGCCTGCAGACAATCAACACGCAGCGGCGCTTAAGCTGTGGGCGGATTTACTACGAGAGCAAACGAACGAAGCGTTTCAGCGTGGCGTGGATCGCCAAATTCAAGTCCGACCTGCGTGAGTCTGGCGCCGACATCGGTGTGCTGGTGACCGAGGCCATGCCGGCCGACATAGAACGAATGGGCCAGCGCGAGGGTATATGGATCTGCACCTTCGATGAGATGAAGGGCCTGGCAAAAGTTCTGCGTGAGAGCCTGATTCGTCTGAGTGAGGCACTGGCGACGCGGGACAACCAGGGCTGCAAGATGGCGCGGGTGTACGACTACGTCACCGGCTGTGATTACTACCGCGAGGTAGAGGCGGTGCTCAGCGCGTTCTTCGAACTCCAATCCGAGCTCGACCGGGAAAAGCGGGCACTCGCAGCCATCTGGAAGCGGCGGCAGAAACAGATCGAGCGCGTCCTTGACGGCACGACCCTGATTCACAATTCGATCTGCGGGATAGCGGGGCATGCGGTCGAACCGATTGCACGATTTGAACTCGATGAGTTGGCCTTTGAACAGGGCGACGATGACCGGGGTGAGCGAGTCCGGCCGGATGCGTCAACCCACGTGGAAGCTCTGAGCGAGAATGCGAGCGACGATGAAGATGGCAGTGTGCCCGCGCGTGGCGATCTGGACATGAGCGCGCAGACGCCGATCAACCTTTCCCCCGCCAACCCTTGCGCGCCATTCACCCAAGATGTTGAGACCGCAGTAGCCTAAGCCAGCCGCTACTTTCACCAGCGCCGTGGTGATGACCGCCGGTAGACGGGTCCGCGCCCAGGATGTTTGGTGGACCTGCTCGGGTCCCGCGAGTCTTGATTCGCAAGGGCCAATGCGCCGGACGTGTTCGTGTCGCGCTCTTTTGTACAGAGCTTTTGTAAGGCGCTTTTGAGGAGTCTGGTGGAAGCGTGTGGGCATTGCCCGCATTGGCAGAAGCGATGTCGTCGAACGCAGACCATGACGCTCGGGAGGACAGATGGCGAGGGAGTGCTGGGTGGTGCAGAGAGTGCAGAGTGTTTATAGAGTTGAGAGAGTGCAGAGAGCGGAGGGCAAATATGACGCGACCGGAAATCAAGGCGGCGTCGCTGATCGCGGAGGTGCTGCATTTGGCGCCACGTGATGTCACTGTCGTCAGTTTGCAGTCCGTGCTCCGTAGCTGGCAAGCATCGACCCGAGATGGATCAGCGCGCCGGGGCCTGCCGGGGAGTCACGCTGCGACCCGACTGACTGATGCGCCTGCGGCAAATGAGATGTGCAGGCCGCGGACCCGCCGGCGTTGCTCGGCGCGTGTGGTTTCCATCCGCGGATCAAACTCGGGAGCAACCGACTCAATTGAATGTACCGAGAGCGATTCCCTGGATTCTCGGGGTGTGAGGCGTTACACCGCGTGAAGTCGTACCGGCAGTTTCGAGTAGCCGTGCACAAAATTTGACCGAACCGGCACCGCATCCCCCGTGACTTCGATGTGACTGAAACGCAGTAGGATCTCTTCCCAAAGTACGCGAAGCTGCATCTCCGCCAGCCGGTTGCCCATGCAGCGATGTATGCCGAATCCGAACGACAGGTGTTGTCTTGCGTTTGGGCGATCGATGATCAGCTTGTCGGCATCTTCAAACACCGTGCTGTCCCGGTTGCCGGAGGCGTACCACATGAGGACACGATCGCCCGCCCGGATTTTTTTGCCACCAATGATCGTGTCTGCAAGCGCCGTCCGGCGCATGTAAGACAGCGGGGTTTGCCAGCGTATGATCTCGGCGACCATGTTGGGGATCAGTCCATGGTCGCTTTTCAGCTTTTGAAACTGGTCGGGGAACAGGTTAAGTCCAAGGACGCCACCGCTGATTGAGTTGCGCGTTGTGTCGTTGCCACCGACAATCAGCAAGATGAGGTTGCCGAGAAAGGTCGTCGGGTCCATGTCCTTCGTCGCGTCGCCCTGAGACAGCATCGATATCAGATCGAAACCGCCGGGCTTGTCCGCGCGTTCATGCCAGAGCCGTGTGAAGTACTCAAGGCATTCGAGTAGCTCAGCGCGCCGTTGATCCTCAGACTCAACGATGCCACTTTCAACCTCGGCGGTGGCAACGTCCGACCAGCGGGTCAGCTTGCGTCGATCCTCGAACGGGAAGTCGAAGAGCGTCGCGAGCATCTGCGTCGTCAATTCAATGGCAACCTTGTCGACCCAATCGAATTCCTCCCCAACAGGCAGCGAATCGAGGATTGTGGCCGCGCGGGAACGGATCGTGCTCTCAAGATTCGCGAGGTTTGATGGCGCGACCGATGGGCTGACCACCTTGCGCTGGGCATCGTGTCGCGGCGGGTCCATGGCGATGAACATCGGCAACGGAAAATCCTCATCCGGGTCGTTGACGACAATGCTGCCTTCTGATGAGAAGAGCTCATGGTTGGAGTCTGCCGCCTTGATGTCTGCGTACCGGGTGAGCGACCAGAAACCGCCGACTTCGTCTGATTCCCACCAGTGCACGGGCGACTCGTCGCGCAGTCGCGCGAGAAACGGCAGGTACTCATTTTGCTCCCACATGAGGGGTTGGAGGAGGCAAATGTCTTCAAGCGGCATTTGATAGGGGTCGAGCTTGGGCTGTTCACCCATGGTATTTGTGCCTCCGCCAATGGGTTAAATCGATTCCGCGGCCGAGACCAGGATCAATCCTGTTGCGCAAGCCCCGTCAGTTTAGTGCAGGGCTCGCTGCTGATTGCGCGGCAACTTAACAGGATTTGGATCAGCCAGGTATGCCGGGCTCAAGGTGTTTGTAAGTATATTGTGGGGTCACCCTGCGTCCAGCGTTGGGTTGCCAGGTGGTGCGACCGTCCCCACCGCGATTGTGGGGCGTATTTGCTATGAGCCGCTTCTGGCTTAACATGCGCCGAGCAGGCAGCCTGCTCGGCCAATACATGGATATCCTGTTCGTTCGCAAGCCGTGAATATCATCGCGGCAGATCAAGAACCAGGCGGTTGTTGTTTGACGGTGATCGAGTTGAGGCCGCTGGCCCTGAATTTCGCGATCGAAGATGAAGATGAAGATGAAGAGTGAAGAGAGTGCAGGGAGCACGCTTCAGCACCTGCTAGTTTAGACCCTGGGCACCTCCAGTCATGGCGAGAGAACACGCGCGGCGACGTCGGGAACCCGGTAATAACCCGCGGCGAGGGGTTGCGCTCGCGCCTGAGGTCGAAGCCGCGATCGACGCGTGCATGATTCGGGATCGACATCGATTCCGGCGCGAGGCTGAGAAAGGGTCCGAGCGCTGGCGGAAGCTCGAGCCGGAGGTTGCGCGTTCCAAAGCGCTCGCGGATCGCAGGCGAGCACTGTTGCCGAAACCCGTTTATCCACCCGCACTCCCGGTTTCCGGGAAGGCCGATGAGATAATGGGAATCCTGCGCCAGCATCAGGTGTTGATACTTGCCGGGGAGACCGGTTCTGGCAAAACGACCCAGATCCCGAAAATCTGTCTTGGCCTCGGTCGCGGTGTGTTTGGACGCATTGGCCACACCCAACCCCGTCGGGTCGCGGCCCGGAACGTCTCGCAGCGGATCGCGGAAGAACTCGGCGTCCAGTTCGGCAAAGAGGTGGGCTACCAGGTCAGGTTCACTGACCAAAGCGGCCCGGAGACGCTTCTCAAGGTCATGACCGATGGTGTTCTGCTGCAGGAGACGCAGTCTGACCGCTTCCTTGAGTCTTATGACACCATCATCATCGACGAGGCGCACGAGCGGAGTCTCAACATCGACTTTCTGCTCGGTTACATCAAGCGCATTCTGCCGAAACGGCCTGATCTCAAGTTGATTGTCACCTCCGCAACGATTGACGTCGAACGCTTCTCTCGGCACTTCAACGACGCGCCCATCCTCGAGGTGTCAGGCAGAATGTTCCCGGTTGAGGTGCACTACCGTCCGCTTGAGGATACCGATCGTCAGCGGGATGCAGACGAGCGGGTGCGAAACGGCATCCTTGATGCCGTTGCTGAGATTATTCAGATGGAGCGCGCCTCGGGCGGTCTCGCCAAGGCGCGCAGGGGACAAAGTGACATCCTGGTTTTTCTGCCCGGTGAGCGCGAGATTCGGGAGACTGCGCAGGACCTGCGGCGTGCGCAGCTTCGGGATGTTGAGATACTGCCACTCTATTCCCGTCTGAGCGTGGCCGAACAGAATAGGGTGTTTGCCCCGCACACGGGGCGCCGCATCGTGCTTGCGACCAACGTCGCGGAAACGTCGCTGACAGTTCCGGGTATTCGCTACGTTATCGATCCCGGCCTGGCGCGTATTTCTCGATATAGCGTGCGCTCCAAGGTTCAGCGCTTGCCGGTTGAAGCGATATCGCAGGCGAGCGCCAATCAGCGGATGGGTCGCTGCGGCCGGGTGAGCGAGGGCGTTTGTTTCCGCCTCTTTGCCGAGGAGGACTTCCTGTCACGGGATGAGTTTACGGAGCCGGAAATCCTGCGCACCAACCTCGCCGCCGTGATCTTGCAGATGTTGACACTTAAGCTGGGCGAAATGGCCCAGTTTCCGTTTGTGGAAAAACCTGAACAGCGTCAGATAAATGATGGTTTCGCATTGCTTCGAGAACTTGAGGCCGTGAGTCCTGCGAAACAGATCACCCGTCTGGGTCGAGATGTCGCGCGTTTGCCTGTGGACCTGCGATTGGCACGCATGCTCGTCCAGTCGCACCGGGAAGGTTGCGTTGCAGAGATGCTTATCATTGTCAGCGCTCTGGCGATCATCGACCCTCGCGAGCGACCACACGATTTCCAGGCGGCGTCGGATCAGTCCCATCGATTGCACTGGCACGAGCGGTCGGATTTCCTGTCGCTCGTCAATCTGTGGAGGCAGTATGAGGACGAGCGAGCTGCCCGTTCGAGTGGGCAGTTGCGCAAGTACTGCCGTGATCACTTTCTGAATTTCCTGCGAATGCGGGAGTGGCGGGATGTACACAGGGAATTGCGGCTCATGGCGCGCGAGATGGGGATGCGCGAGAACCCCGAGCCAGCAGACTACCCGTCAGTCCATCGGTCGATCCTATCGGGGCTACTTGGAAACATCGGCGAGAAGGGCGGGGACAACGAGTACCTTGGCACCCGCAACCGGCGCCACTTCATCTTTCCGGGATCGTCGCAATCTTCTC
>CAVOBC010000024.1:0-23722 GCA_963693635.1 Gammaproteobacteria bacterium
TACCCGGACGGGCGTGCGACATGTCGCACGCGTGTGCGCCGGTTTTGGTGTGTGTCATCATTCTGGATTGCAGCCTTTTTTAGGGCAGGCGCGAGGCTAATAATCCTCGACGTCGTTCTCGAATACGAAGCCGCCTTCCGCCATCACCAGTCGATGCCGTGATCCTGCGGCATCGGCGTCTGTGTCGGCATAGCCCGCGTCGCCCGCCCACATGGCACAGCGCACGCCATCGGCACGTTTGCCGACGTGGGTTTCATAAACCTTGTGCACCTGCGACCCAAAATGGGCAACCGCCGCCGCGGCCGGACTGTATTGTTCAACGTGCCACAACGTAATCCAGGTTGGCGGGGCAAGATCAATCTCGCCTTTCGCGTGGCGGGCTAGCGCACCGGCCGGGCTGATCCACTCGTGGTTCTGGATCTCATGGCCATCCACGGTGATCGCCTGTTCCCCTTCCTCGGGACTGACGCCGCTTACAAAAAACCAGGTGGCATACCGCCTCGGTGTGCTCGCGGGTGGGGTCCAGTGTGCAAAAAGAACGAATTTGTCGATATCAATCGCAAGGTTTGCTTCCTCAAGCGTCTCGCGGACAGCGGCGTTACGCGCCGCCTGATCGACATCGCCATCAGCCGGATCATCCTCCGGGTCGATACGGCCGCCGGGAAACACCCACATGCCACCGAAATGTACCTTGGACGTGCGGTGCAACATCAGCACCTCAACGCCCTTGTCGCCATCGCGCAACAACACAACGGTGGCCGCCGGAATCGCCGCGGCTGCATCTTCAGGCTTCTTGTCCAGGTCGCCGTAGATGTCGTTCCGGTGTTTTTTGTCTTCGCTCATGGCGCAATCCTTCTTATTTGTAAACGGTAATGGGTGATCGTAAGGGGTTTGTCGTTGCTTTTGACAACGTGATGAGATGGCGCGTTGCGCATGCGACGTGCCAGTTGCCTGTCGCGAATCGATCACGGAAAGGAAAGCCGCATATGTTGCACCAGCGACGTGACGAAAGACACCCTGCCACGCTGCTGCTGCGCCACACCCGCACCGCTCGCCATCCACACAGTTGCCAAAGACCGGCACTTTTGACAACTTAGCGCCTCCCGCCAACCCGCTCGCAAGGGCAACCACAAAGGACACCACATTGAGCGACAACACGTTCAACTTCGTCATCCTGCCACCGCTGGACCCCTGGGCCGAGGATTGGGCGAAACGCCTCGCCGACGCGGCCCCCGGCTGGAGCGTTACAGTCGCAACAGACGAAGACGCCGCGGCGCGTCTCCTGCCCACCGCCGACGGCGCCTACGGCTGGGTGCCGCCTCATCAACTCGCCCTTGCGTCCCGCCTGCGCTGGCTCCAAAACCCCTTCGCGGGCCCGTTTGTCGGCTACTACTACCAGGAACTGATCGACCACCCGGTCACCATCTGCAACCCCCGCGGCATCTACTCGGACCACATCGCCCACCACATCATGATGTTCATGCTCGCCCTGTCCCGCGGTCTGCCTTACTACCACGCTTCCCAACAACTCGCGGAGTGGAACCCGCGCGCGCGGCAACACGGGTACGTCAACCTCCGCACGGCGACCGTTCTCATCGTCGGCGTCGGCGGCATCGGTGCAGAAACGGCCCGCCTCGCCCACGCCTTCGGCGCAAAGGTGCTCGGCATCGAGCCGAGACCAGAACATGTTTGCCCGGCAGAGATCCATGATTCAGACGCACTCGACGACCTTCTCGACCAGGCCGACTTCGTTGTTACCACCGTGCCGCATACGCCAGAGACCGAAGGCATGTGGAATCAGGACCGGTTCGACCGCATGAAACGCTCGGCCTACTTCATCAACATCGGGCGCGGTATGACAACCAGCACGCATGATCTGACTGCCGCCTTGCAAGCGGGCACCATCGCCGGCGCCGGGCTCGATGTATTCGAGGTAGAGCCCTTGCCCGCAGACCATCCACTGTGGACCATGGATAACGTGCTCATCACACCTCACGTCGCTGTCGCAGATGCCGATGACATCACTGATCGCCGTTTTGATCTACTGGTGGCCAATGCGCGCGCCCTCGCCGATGGCGCGCCGCTAACCAACGTCGTCGACAAGTCAAAATGGTACTAATGCAGGATCAGTCCTTGCAGGTTGCTGAAAAAGTGCTTTCCTGCACTTTTCCAGAGTCGCGGGCCTCACCCACTTGCGAAGCGAACGTGAAGTCCATGTATCGGTCTAACATGCAAGCAACCCCCAAGATAAGGAATCGCTATGAAAGTTGCCCTGCAGCGCAGCCCCTACAACCGGGCTGACCTTTTTGAAGCCGCCGGCTTTGAAGTCGTCGAGGGCATCGCCCGCAACGAAGATGAACTGGCTGAACTCCTCCGCGACGCCGATGGCGCTCAAGTCGGCACTCTACCCCTGACCAGTCGCGCCGTCATGGCAGCCTGCCCGAAACTCAAGGTGGTCAGTCGCATGGGCGTGGGTGTCGACTCGATCGATCTCGACGCGGCCACCGACCTCGGCATCCTGGCGTGCAACGTACCCGGCATCAACACGGCAGAGGTCGCTGACCACGCCGTCGCCATGCTACTCGCACTCACCCGCCGACTGTTCGACGCCATTACCACCACACGCGCCGGGGCCTGGAGCGAGAATCGCCCGTTGACCGGTGTCTATCAGCAAGGTGTCCGACGCATCGCCGCACACACCGTCGGCATCATCGGCTTCGGTAACATTGGGCGCGCCTTCGCCACACGCATTCGCGGTTTCGGCCCCGCCAGGATCGTTGCCTGCGACCCATACGTCCCACAATCGACCGCAGACCTTTACGGCGTGGAGCTACTGCCACTTGAAGAGATGCTCGCGCAGTCGGATTACATCTCCATCCACTGCTCAGCCACCGAGGAGACCCGCCACCTCATCAATTCCAACACGCTCGGACTGATGAAGCCGACCGCTTTGCTCGTTAACACTGCCCGCGGTCCTGCGGTGGACGGCAGGGCGCTGCACGCCGCACTCGAGTCGGGCCAGATAGAAGCTGCAGCACTCGATGTGACCGAACTCGAACCCGTAGACGCCGCGGACCCCTTACTTGCTTTGCCAAATTTCATCATCACCCCGCACATCGCTGGCTTCTCACCGATGTTTCTGGAGGAGTGTCCGATTCGTCAGGCCGAGAACATCATCAATGTGCTGACCGGCACGAAACCGCATGGCCTCGCGAATCCGGAGGTGATCAAGACCATTGCCGTGATGCGCGCAGCGGACCCTGGTCGTTGGGCGGGGGTCCCGGACTTCTCAACGGCGCTCGCGGTCTAACCCCGCTGACCCGTTTTCGGCTACCACACGTGAGTCGAAATCGTGTATCTCAGGCCAGGGACTCCGCGCCAAACGCGAGGGCCAGCCCCGTTTGCGCGAGACGCACCAGGCGTCTCGACCCAGCATCCTGCCTCGGAATCCACTCGCACCGATCCGTGGAACCGTTTTTCTCGAAGCGTAGTTGGCCTCCCAACACTTCCACCTCGTAGAGGATGCGGATACCGTGGAAGTCCCGCTCATCGGTCGTCATCAGATTCGAATCGATAGTCACTATCCGGAGTGGCCGAACATGCAGGCCGGTCTCCTCGTCGAGTTCGCGCACGACCGCGTCCGCGGGGTCTTCGCCAAACTCGACACCCCCTCCGGGTAAGGTCCACATACCCGAATACTTGCCGAGCTCAGACGCGAGCCGACACAGCAACATGTCGTCGCCGCGGGTTATCAGCCCGTAAGCCGCGACCCTGGTGGCGCGTTCCTTCACCCGGCCGCAGACGCCTCCGCCGCCAGCTTCGGTACGCTCTGATTCTGGCTCAGATACGGAAAGACATCATCGAATCCAATCAACTGTCGCATCACCTCGGGACGCTCACAATCGTCCCACGGCTGCCCCGCCATGGTGACTACCAGATTCTCCTGCGGCAGCACCGAATGGTGTCGGTAATACGCGACGGCATTTAGTCGCAGCCCCCTCGTACTTTTGGGATAGGCACCATGCCAGGTCGATCCTGGCCAGACGATCACAGAGCCGCGCGGACACTCGACTGGCACCGCCGCTTTCGCGGCCGCAGGCTGCGACGGGTGTGCGTTCAATTTATGGGAACCCGGTACATACGCGAGCGCGCCATCCGCGTGGGTGTAGTCGGTCAGGCACCAGGTCGCGTTCGCCGTCAGTGCAGTGTGGCCCCAGGGCAGCGGACAAGCGGCCTGGTCACCGTGTAGCCCCAGCGTGTCGCCATAACCAAAGTCGCCCTGCCACTTAACAAAGGAGTTAGTACTGGAAAGCCGCCGGGGACTCTGGCCAGCAACTGCACCACCCATCGTGTGCGTGATCAGCGCATCGACGACCGGATTTACAAACAGATCGCGGAACGAGCGGTCGAGTTGCAGCAACTGCTGGATCAGCATCTGGGTGGGATCGGGCGCATCTTCCGGCATCAGCACGCGCCGACCGGTGTTCTCCGGCCACACCAGATCACCCTCTGGACCATTCTCGATCGATATCGGGCAACCCGTCATCTCGGTAAATTTCCGGAGCAATTGATCCGTGCAACGATCGATCAATTCGCCTGTCACTCCCGTGACCTCGGGGGGCACCACGGTCAGACCGTCAGTCTCAAGCTGGAGAACATACGGTTCAAGCTCATGACTGACAATCTCTTCGCTCAACTTCACTGCTTGCATTTAGCGCTCCGCGGCGGGTTTCCAACGATCGTAGCACAGCCAATTCGGCCACATGACGCGCGGATGCAGGTTGAGCGAGGAACTCAGTCTTACCCGGGCGGGGTCAAAAGACGTCGGATCGTAGGACTCTCCCACCTACTGAAGCATCTCTTCACGATCCTCTTGCGCCGGATCAGATAGCACCTCAGCTGCCAATGCCCCCCGGATACCTCCACAGTCCTCAGGGGGACAAGCCATCTCCCGCCTGTACAGATGGGATATCGCTTCCCCTTCTCCACGAGCGGCACACTGGCAAGCGTCAATCGCCTACGATCTATGTCTCGCACCCAGACCCGCCAATCATGTGCGGTGCCTTCCACTCTTTGGTATGTTGACCCGCCTCATCTCACTCTCAACCACGTGACCCAACATGCAACTCGACCACAACAAGATTGATCCGGAATTGCGAGCCCCACTCGAACAGTTTCCGGGCCTCGACATCTCGCGCGACAACATCGTCTCCCTCCGGGCCGCGATGGCGAGCCAGCCGACGCCGCCGTCAACCGTCGAGGTCCTATCTGAATCGATGTCAGTCGCTACGCCCGACGGCGACGTGCCGGTGTTCGTTTACCGCAAATCCGACGCGGCCGGTCAGGCGGCTTTACTGTGGATACACGGCGGCGGCTACCTCTTTGGTTCCGCCGAAGACGAGCGCGCCCGCGTCTTCGCAGACAGTCTGGACTGCACGGTCGTCTCGGTCGACTACCGCCTCGCCCCGGAGCATCCGTTTCCAGCAGGGTCCGACGACTGCCACGGTGTTCTCGAATGGATGTTCAGCGATGGGTGCCCACTCGCGATCGATCGGTCGCGCATCGCCATCGGCGGCGCGAGCGCGGGCGGCGGCATGGCGGCCGGGCTCGCGCATATGAACCGTGACCGCGCCAACCTGCCGATCATCTTTCAACTGCTGGTCTACCCGATGATCGACAATCTTCACGACACCGCGTCCGGCCAGTATGAGAATCATCCGATCTGGAACCAGGGGACATCGTTCAATGCCTGGGAGATGTACCTTGACGGTACACCGGGCAAAGCGGCGTCGCCCTACGCTGCGGCGAGCCGGGCGACCGATCTGTCCGGACTGCCGCCAGCCTACGTTTGCGTTGGCTCCGAGGATCTTTTCCGCGACGAGGACCTGGACTATGCGCGACGCCTGATCGGTGCAGACATCCCGACCGAAATCGCCATCTTTCCAGGCCTGTACCATGCCGGCGAAGGCATGGCGCCCGAGGCGGGCGTGTCGACACGCATCAACGCAAGCATCCTTGCAGCGCTCCGCGACGCTTTGCGATAAGACGATTTGCGGTAAGACGCTTTGCAATAAGAGACCTCGCGTTCCGCGTACTCGCGGCCAGCCAAACCGATCCACACGGCTTTCAAGTTCACGTTTGAGAGCCATTAATGGCATCGATTTGTCGAGAACCCGCGAGCGCAACCGAGATCTTGAGCTAAGGGCTTCATCGACGCTAAGGGCTTCGGAACAGCAGGCAATCACCACGATGGGAAGCCACCTAACGATGATGCCACGAAGCACCGCTTTCAGATCTGTTGCTGCCATCGAATCGCTCCTGAGCGTCGCCGCTGCTGCGGCCGATAGTCAGGTATCGCAAGGCGTCGTCTGCGCAGGACAAGTGCATCTGGCAAAGTAGCGGACCCCGCTACCCACCGTAGCGAACCATCCCATATTTAGATCAGCGCAGGTGGCCGGGTTCCCCGGGGCTAGCTCTCATCAGGTGCCACACCCAGCGCCGCCATCATCGCCGAATGCGCGCCATTAACCGCATCGCCCACTGCCGCAATCGCGTCTTCATCAAAGCCCAGCGACGTCATCACCTCCGCGGTGTGCTCGCCGAGTTGCGGGGCCGGACCTTTGACCGAGCCTGGGGTTTCGCTCATCTGTATCAGGTTACCAACGACTTTTGACTCCCCAATCACCGGCATTTTCATCGGCACGATGTAATCGTTGGCGATATTTTGCACATCCGTGATCACGTCTGCATAATCGCGCACGCGCTCCATGATGATATTGGGCTGGCTATACATGAAGTCGGTCCATGCAGCGGTCGTCTTGGTGGCGAAACCGCGCTTCAATATCTCCCGAAGCCCTGACGCGTCGCCGCCGCCCGCCGCACCCAGGCGCTTGGCTGGGGAGTTCCATTCCTCGTCGCCCACAAGCTCAAACATCTCACCAAAGAGGCAAAGCGCATCCCACGACTCCTCGTCCTGCGCGACCGCCAGCATGAAAGCGCCACCGTCGCTGGTCGAATAGACGCCGTACGCACCTTCTATGTTCGGCAAGTACGACCCTCTCGGCTCAAGCGATTGACCCGAAATGATGCTTTGTTGTATCTCCCACTGCTGCAGCCAAAGCTGCGCGCCAAGAGACGACGTTTCTACTTTCTGGCCCACGCCGTGTTGCGCACGCGCAAAGAGCGCCGTCATGACTCCAAGCGCAAACTGCATGGCCCCACCGAGATCCGCGATGGCCGCGCCCGGTCCCTGGGGCGTCTCGCCTGCCTCCCCGCTCATGTGCAGCAGCCCGCCCCGCGCCTGCGCTGCGCCATCGAGCATCGGTTTGTCCGCATCCGGCCCCTTCGGACCAAAGCCGTTTACGCGCGCCCAAATGAGCTGTGGATGAGTCTTTGCGACGGTTTCATAGTCGAGCCCCATGCGGCGCAGAAACGGCTCCCGATAGTTCGTGAGTAGTACGTCGGCCTTGTCGAGCAACCTCGCAACAACCTCGCGCCCCGCATCCGAGTGGATATCCAGGCAAACAGATTTCTTGCCTCGATTGGCGGCGATGAAGCCAGGTGCAAGTGCATCCGCTGGCGTCGCATTGTTTGCCCCCCGGTGGAAGCGTTGGGCATCGCCGATCGGTGGCTCGACCTTAATGACCTCAGCGCCCTGATCGCGCAGGTACACGCCCGCCGCAGGACCCTGCAAAGCGATGGTCAGTTCCAGAACAGTGATCCCAGTCAACGGCTCGGGCACGGCCTTTCCTCCTTACAAAAATTGGTCAACAGCAGTACTCACAAATACAGTCACTCAGCCCCTCTCGACTACGACAGTGCGCGGGGACCCTCGCCCCATCCCATACACAAACAGCCCTGAGTCCCACCGGACAAGTCCGGTGGAGGGGAGCGCGAGGGGGGGGGGGGCTCTCGTATAAAAACAGCCCTGAGCCCCACCGGACAAGTCCGGTGGAGGGGAGCACGAGGGGGGCCGGGGGCCCCCTCGTATACAAACACCCTAGCCCGCGCAGAAAGCGGCAAGATCCCGCGCCGTGTCACGGCTGATATCAGGACAACAGACCGGAAAGATCTCCGTGCCGTGAATCGTCCCCATGACCTGCCGGCACCGGGCTGCGACACCGTTTTCCTTGAGCAACCGGTAGAAGTTGACGCCTTCATCGCGCAGCGGGTCGCACTCATTCACGCTGATGATCGTGGGCGGCAGGCCTTCCACGTCCGAGGCAGTCGCGAAACCGGGCCAGGCGAGCGGATCTTTTGCCTCGAATGCCTCTATGCCATAGCCGACTCGCCCGGTGTTGTTGTGCAGAGAGAGAAGGATTCCGTCGTTCTCGATTGACGATGGATTCGACTCCAGCGGCCAGATTCCAGCGATATAGGGACAGAGCGCGTACAAACCACTAATCAGACCAATATCACCATCCTGCTTCAGCTTGAGACCGCTCGCCAGGGTCAGATTACCGCCACCACTCTCACCGGCGATAACGATGCGTGCAGGGTCAATACCGAGTTCCGCATGATTCTCGGAGACCCATTTGAGGCCCGAAACACAGTCGTTCAAACCGGCCGGGAAAGGTTCGATCTCAGGCGCGGACGATGGCGTCATGCAGTTGCGGAAGTCGACCATCGCCACGGCAACGCCGTTGGCAGCAATGATCTTTCCCCACGCGCGATAGTTGGCGAAGTAGCACGACATTGACGCCATGCCGCCGCCATGGATGTAGTACACACAGGGCAGCACATCGTCGTTGTCCGGGCGAATGTACTGGATGCGGATCGTGTTGCCGTCCGGCGATGAGGTGAATGACTTGTCAGTGATCGCGAGACCGGCTGAGGGGGCGATCTCCTCCGTGTCGCAAACGCTAAGGAAAGCCTCCATCCCCGCGGCACGCGCTTTTGCCTCGTCGCTATTTGCCTGCCGCACCATCTCCTCACGGCTGGTCGCATCGCCGCCACCGGCAAGATCGGGCATCGCGCCAAATACGGCCTTGATGCGAGGATCGATGCGGGGGTCGTCAGTCAGTTTGCTCATGTCACGTCTCTCATTGGTTTGCGATTTGTTGCTCGAAGCTGAAGGTGTGCTGCCCGATTGTTTCTAGCCGCTACGGGGTCGGCGCGTCATCGGGGATCAGCCCGTCCGTTTTGAGGTCGGCCCACAGCGCGGCCGGGATCGGCTGGTGTGCAAGGACATGATTCGCGGCGGCCTCGGCTGGATGTTTGGCTCCGGGAATGACCGCGGCGACCCGTGGGTGTGCCAGCACAAACTGTATCGCCGCTGCCGCAAGCGGAACGTCGTGGCGCTCACAGACAGCTTGCAGACCATTCGATCGCGTGACGATCTCAGCGGGCGGCTCGGCATACATGTAGGTGGTGTTCTGTCCCGGTGCGACCAGCCAGCCGCTTGCGTACGGCGCCGCAATGATGACACCCATATTACGGGCCTCACAAAGTGGCAGCACCCGGCGCAGCGCGCGCGTTTCAAGCAGCGTGTAACCACCGGCAACGACCAGGAAATCCAGATCCACGGTGTCGCACAATCGCTCAATCAGATCTTCGTGTTCGCTGCCATCCCAACTCGCGGCGTTGCGCGATTCGAGGTTGCAGCCGCAGCCGATAGCGGCGATGACACCATCGGCGCGCAGGTCTTCCAGCACTTTTGCGCCGCCGCCACCTTGTCTGGAGAGCTCTCTCAGGTGCCCGTCGATCTCCTCCGCGCTGTGATAGCCGTAGTCAATGTCATGGATCGTCAAACTGTCGACCCGCGAGTGGCCGAGTCGCTGCAGTGAGTCGTAGTGCTGGGCCGCAATGCGGTCCCCGGTGTAATTGAAGTTGACACGAAAGCCAGACAAGGGGTCGCGGACAGTTTTAGGGTGACCACCCGGGCTAAACGTCTTGTTGCGATCGTCCCTTGTTGGTTCCGGCAACAACGACTTGCCGACCTTGGTGTTGATGCGGTACGACTCACGGGGCGGCGTCGCCTCTGGTCCATCAACGCCGGCCAGGGCCATGCCGAGTCGGCGCTCTGACCGACCAACGCCGTACCAGGGTGCCGTGTCGTAAAAACGCACACCCGTTGCCCATGCGGAGGCGACCGTCGCTTCACTATCGGCATTGGAAACAGCGGGACTACCGATCGTGCCACCGCCAAACCCGAGCGGCGTCAAAGTCAGCTCGCTCTTGCCGACCTTGCGCGGTCTATCCACATCCATCGCCTCAGCCCGTTCATCCGTAGGAGCCGGTTGTATCGACCATCCGCTACGCAAAGTCAATGCGCGGTCCGCCTACCCCCTGCAGCCTTCAAGGAAGTGGCGTATATTGACTCGTCGACGGCCAGTTCGTGCGATGTCAATAGTGTAAACCTGCGCCATTGACACGTCGTTTTCAGTCCGTTAGCTCAACACTCAAACGCGAAGGTCCGACTGGGCCCCGCGATTAACGGGCCAATCATCTCGATGGGCTCAAGGAGACCTCGAAATGCCCCATGATCTAGTCATCCGCAACGGCAATGTCGTTGACGGCACCGGTGCTGACCCCTTCGCCGCCGATATCGCTATCGACAACGGCTCAATCACTGCAATCGGCAAAGTCGATGACACCGGCACCGAAGAAATCGATGCCGACGGCAACGCCGTCACGCCCGGCTTCGTTGACCTGCACACTCACCTCGACGCCCAGATCGGGTGGGACAACAAGCTGACCTCAATCACCTGGCATGGCGTCACAACAGCCCTGCTCGGCAACTGCGGAGTCACCTTCGCACCCTGCAAGAAAGAAGACCGGGATTTCCTCGCCGGCATGATGGAGACGGTCGAGGATATTCCCAAACATGCGATCCTCACGGGTCTGCCGTGGGACTGGGAGTCCTATGGCGGCTACCTCGACTCGATCGAACGCAACAACCCGATGATCAACGTCGCCGGCCTCGTCGGTCACTGCGCAACCCGCACCTATGTCATGGGCGAACGCGCGATCGAAGAGCCCGCAACGAAAGACGAGATCAAGCAGATCGCTGCCCTTGCCGGCCAGTCGGTCAAAGAAGGCGCAGTCGGCTTCTCGACCAACCGCCACCTTGGCCATCTGCTCCCGGACGGCCGCTGCATTCCGGGCACCCACGCCGAGTATGACGAGTTACGCGCCATCGCCAAGGCCGTCGGCGAGCACAACGGCATCATGCAGACCGTCATGAACTTCTCGCAGGTTGAAAAAGAGATGGACCTCATGGGTGAAGAAGCCGCGGCGTGCCGAGGCGTGCTCTTCAGTGCCGTCGCAGGCGCTGACTCGACCCAGGGCAACCTGATGAACGACAAGGTCATGGGCATCCGCAAAGCGGGCCACAACATCACGGGCATCACCGTGCCACGCGCAGGTGGTGGCGTAACGGGCCTGAACGCCAACATCCCGTTCAACTCGCCGGCCTGGAACGAGCTGCGGAAAATGGACTACAAGGGCCGACTCGAAGCGATTGCCGACGGTGCCCTGCGTGACAAGCTGATCTCTGAAGTCCGCGCACAGCCGCAGTCGGAAGAGATCCACAACCGCAGTCGTCACTGGTTCCCCATGGGCCTCGGTGATCGGCCGAACTATACCGGCGGTCGCGGTGACAGCATCCATGACATCGCAACGGCGGCTGGAGAACACGCGGTCGAAGCGTGGCTGCGCATTACCGTGGAGACAGACGGCAAGATGCTGTTCCACATGCGGGGCTTCAACGTCAATCTTGAGTCCCTGGAAGAGATGATCACCACCGAGTGGGCAATGCCTGGACTCGGCGATGCCGGCGCCCACGTCAGCCAAATGTGCGACTCCGGTTGGTCGTCTTTCGTGCTTTCACATTGGCACCGGGATGCGGGCGTCTATAGCCTAGCCGAAGCCGTACGCCGTATCGCGGCTGTGCCGGCAGAGGTGCTCGGCCTCAGTGATCGCGGCACACTGGCTGTCGGCAAACGTGCTGACGTAAACGTCATCGACATTGATCGTGTTGCCGAGAGGCAGCCCCAGATCGTGCATGACTTCCCCGGCGGCGCGCCGCGTTTCGTGCAGCGCGGTGTCGGCTATAAGGCCACTGTCTGCAACGGTCAGGTCATTCTGCGTGATGACGAGCACACCGGCGCACGTGCAGGCGTTGTGCTTCGCAGTTAGCTGCTGACGGGCGTTTGTGCTTCGCAGTTAGCGACTGACGGGCGTTGTGCTTCGTTAGCTGTCGAACGGGCGTTGTGCTTCGCAGTTAGTGGCACACCAAAAATAGTGGCACACCAAAAAAGGCCAGATCATTCGATCTGGCCTTTTTTGTGCGTTCTTCTGTTCCAACCTCCATTTCCGGACCCTCTCTTCACGAAGGACGGCCACCGCATCGCAACTCGCGCGAGGTAAGGCGGTTGTTGCGCCTTTCTGATTAAATCACCCGATGTTATGGCCTCTGCTTGGCATTCTTGTCGCCGCCGCGATCTTCGGCCCTACGCTGTGGGTGCGCTGGGTGATGAACCACTATGGTGGCGACGATCCGACAATCGCGGGTACTGGCGGCGAACTCGCCGAACACCTGGCGAAACGCTTCGATATCGAGGTCAGTATCGAGGAAACCGCCCTGGGCGATCACTACGACCCAGGTGAGCGGGTCGTCCGTCTGACGGCTAGCAACTTCCACGGTCGCTCACTCACCGCAATCGCAGTAGCCACCCACGAGATGGGTCACGCCGTACAGCATCACCTCAACGATAAACGGCTCGCGGCGCGGACCCGGCTCGCACCCGTGGTTGTCACCGTCGCCCGGGTGAGTTCAGGGCTCATGAGTGCCGCGCCGGTCTTCGGCCTGCTCCTGCAACATCCCGTGCCGTTCACACTGCTCGCTGCGGTCGGGCTCTCCGGACTGATCGCACGCGCCTTGCTGCACGCAGTGACGCTGCCCACCGAGTGGGATGCAAGCTTCGGCAAGGCACTGCCGATACTCATCAAGGGCCGGTATATCAAGCCTGAAGACGAAGCAGCCGTGCGTCGCGTGCTTCGCGCAGCGGCGCTCACTTACGTCGCTGCTGCCCTCGCCGATGTGCTCAATCTGTTCCGCTGGGCGGCGATGCTGCGGCGCCGCTGACAGCCGACGTTCACCTTGTTCACCTTAAAGTGCGAACGTCAGGTCTGACCCTTCAGGATCGCACGTTCGCCCCGAGCGCACGGGTCGCGGACGGGTCAAGGGGACACCGCCGGTGCAGCGCAGCCTGCCCGCCAATGCCCACCATTTCTGCTACGCTGACAGGCCATCCAAACGGACCGCCGCCGCCCATGACTGCCACAGCGCTGACGCATGATCAGAAACTGGACTTTCTTCGCGACGGCTTCATCGTGTTGCGGGGCGTAGTCGCCAGAGACCTGACAGCTGCCGCAAGGCGCAGCATCTACATCCGTCACGCGCAGACCGCCAATACGCGCCCGTACCACGGCTTCGATGACGATGCGCTTCCCAATTTAATTAACGAAAGCGCGCTTGGCCAGGTTCTGCGCTCAACCCTTGGCCAGTACGATCCACCCCAGAGCGCGTTTGCCGCAACGATCTTGCCGCAACCGAAACCGCAACAGGTGCCGCCGAACTTTGGCTGGCAGCCGCATGTCGATGGTTGGTGGTACAAAGCGGACTTGCCGTCGACGCCAGACGAAGTGGACTCCTGGCAGGCCCCCCGCACGCATCACTTCGGCAATGCCGATGCAGCCGAGATCGGCGCCAACAAGACACCATTCTTTCAAGACCCCGAATGTACGCTCTCGATCGGCAGTTTCGCCGCCTTTGTCGGCGTCGCGCTCAATGACCAAACCGAGTTTGGCAATGGCAATCTCTGCCTGCTGCCAGGCGCGCACGAGGAGGTCGAGAAGTTCTTTCGTACGCAGCGCGACGCGGGTGGCGTTGTCGGTCCTGAGGGCCCCGGTTGGCCGCGATTGTCGCCGGTTGGCAATGACGGCGTCACGCTCACCAGTCTGCCATTGCCCATCAGCGAAATGTTTCTGGCGGACGCCGAGACGACACCAGACGGGCGCGTATGGTTTCAGCCCGAACCCATGCTGCTCGAAGAAGGCGATGCCGTCATCGCACTGCACGCCTGCCCACATAACAATTCGCTCAACCTTGGGTCCGACCCGCGCCTCAACGTCTATTTCAGAGTACGCCACCAACGGGCCGGCGCTGCCGTGGTGCGTGGTGACAGCGACCACCCCGACCGCGGATGGGACGGCGAGTTTCTGACCTATGACACCGACTTCGATCCGTGGCGAACAAGCATTGACCTGATGTGCGACCACTGGAGCGAGTGGGATGGTATGCAGGAAGTGGTTGCGGCCCAACGCGCAGGCAATGCTGCGCAGCCATAGCGGCGACTCCCCCGAAATATGAATCTCTAAACCTTCCGGACTCTTCCCGAACTAAGGATTGCCCATGTCTCATGATCTCGTTATCAGAAATGGCACTATCGTCGACGGCACCGGTCGCAAGGGTTACATCGGCGACATTGCCATCGACAAGGACCGCATCGTCCAGGTTGGCGATGTCGCAGGCAAAGGGACGCGCGAAATCAACGCAGATGGCAAGACGGTGACGCCGGGTTTCGTTGACATTCACACCCACCTGGACGCCCAGATCGCCTGGGATCCCATCGCATCATCATCGTGCTATCACGGCATCACGTCGGTGGTCCTCGGCAACTGTGGCGTGACGTTTGCGCCCTGTAAACCGGCAGATCGGGAATACCTAGCCAATATGATGGAGTCCGTCGAGGACATCCCTGCCGCATCGATCCAGGAGGGTCTTGACTGGAGTTGGGAGACCTACGGCGAATACCTGTCGGCAATCGATGATATGCCCAAGGGCGTGAATGTCGGCGGCATGGTCGGCCATTGCGCCGTGCGATACCACGCGATGGGCGAACGCAGCCTGGACGAGGCGCCTGCCACGCCCGAGGATCTGACGAACATCTGTGCCCTCGTCGACGAGGCGATCGGCAGCGGCGCGCTCGGCTTTTCAACCTCCCGCACCTTCATGCACCGGGTCCCTGATGGCAGACCCGTGCCGGGCACACACGCGACCGCAGACGAGATGCTCGCGATCGGCAAAGTGATGGGCAAGCACGGCAAAGGCGTCTTTGAAGGTGCGCTGCGGATTGGCGAGCGCGATCACGAGGAGGGCCTGCCCAAGACCCGCGCCGAGATCGCGTGGATCGGTCAGGTGTCACGCGAGAACAATCTGAACGCGACCTTCGGCATCGTGCAGAGCAATCGACGACCCGATCTGTACAAGCAAGTCATTGCGTTCGCCGAGCAAGAGAATGCGAACGGCGCACATTTGCGCCCACAGACGACGTCCCGGGGTATCGGTTCGCTGTGGGCGCTGGACCATCGCACACCCTTCGCGGCGTCCACAGCCTGGCAGGAGCTTGCTCGACTGCCATTCGCCAAACGTCTCGCAGCACTCGAAGACGAGAGCATGCGGGCACGCCTTTGCGAACTCGACCAGCCCGCCCAGATGGACTTCGAACTCGCGTTCATCCTGACCGACGGCGCGGTCAACTATCGGCACGATCCTGCCAACTCACTTGCCGCCTACGCACGCGCGCACAACCTGAGCCCCGTTGCAGCGTTCATCCAACTGAACCGCGAGCACAAGGGCCGCATTGTTCTGTCACATCCAGGGCTGAATCAGGACATGGATGCCATCTTCGAGATGATCTCCAATCCAACGGTCGCCATGGGGCTGGCGGACTCAGGCGCGCATGTCGGCCAGATCATGGACGCGAGTGCGCCGACGTGGCTGATAAAATACTGGGTGCAGGAGCGCGGCAAAATGTCGATTGAGCAAGCCGTCCGCGGCTGGACCAGCGACACCGCGGCGATCTTTGGTATCAAGGACCGCGGCGTCCTCCGTCCCGGCACATTCGCTGACATCAATGTGATTGATCTGGACGCCATCGACGTCAACCTGCCGGAATACCACCACGACTTTCCCGGTGGAGCCGGACGCTATGTGCAAACCGGCTCCGGCTATGATCAGGTAATCGTCAACGGTCAGGTGTTCATGGAGCACGGCGAACATGCGGGCGCGCTGGCCGGGACGACGCTGCGCAGCTGATTAGTTCTTGTCCCAGGAATTGTCATTCCCACAATTCCTGGGCGGCGCTTCCTGCAGGACAGTTCGCAGGTCCAGTTCAGCCACCGACTAAATCCCGAAGTGACTGATATAGCGCGAACGATGAAAGGCCTGATTGCCGAAGGTGGTCGCGGTGGTTCGCGCCCGCTTCAGAAAGAGGCCCGCGTCGAACTCATCGGTCATGCCAATGCCGCCGTGCATCTGGATCATGTCATTCGACATATCGTGCACGAACTCGCCGACCTGGCACTTGGCGAGTGAGGCGAGAATCTGAGCGTCGCCCTCTTCCTCGTCGATCGCCTTGAGCGCTCCTTCAACACAGGAGCGGGCGAGTTCCATCTCCATGAAGTGCGTGGCGGCGCGGTGTCCAAGCGACTGGAAAGATCCAATCACCTGGCCGAACTGAACCCGCGTCTTCAGGTATTCAAGGGTCCTGTCAAAACATTCAGCGCCAGTGCCAAGCATCTCTGCGGCAAGGCCCGCTCGCGCTCGGTCCAGAACCGCGTCCAGCATTGCAAAGCCATCGCCCTCGGCGCTGATCAACGCGTCCATACCCACGACCACGTTGTCGAACGTCAGGTCTGCATAGCCCCGGCTGTCCGTTACGCTCAGTCGTCGGCGGGAGATACCCTGGGCGTCACCCGGTACGACAAAGAGCGAAATGCCAGCCTCGTCGCCCGCTTCACCGCCCGTTCGCGCTGCAACCACGAACGCGTCCGCTGCAAAGCCATCCAGTACAAACGCCTTTTCGCCGGTCAGTCCGAATCCGTCGCCCGTACGCGTCGCCTTCAAACTGATACCCGCCGGATTGTGATGCGGGCCCTCATCAACAGCCAGGGTCACAATAGCCTCACCGCTCACAATGCGCGGCAGCCAGGACCGCTTGGCGTCTTCATTGTTCCCGGCCAGCAGCGCTGATGCGCCCACCAGGCACGACGCAAAGAGCGGCGATGCGGTCAGCCCGCGACCCAGTTCTTCAAGCACCACACCGAAGGTGCGGCAGTCCATGCCGGACCCGCCGTAGGCCTCCGGCACGATGATGCCACTCCAGCCAAGTTCGACGATCTTGCGCCAGGTATCGACCTCGAAGCCGATCTCGGCACCGCTGTCGCGCATCTGGCGAAAGCGAGCAACCGGCGCTTCCTCCCGAACCCAGGCCTGGGCCTGGTCTTTCAATATGGTCTGTTCTTCTGTCAGTACCGCCATGATTCCTCCCTAAAACAGTGTCTCGCTAGTTCTTGTGCCCGCCCCAGAACAGAGTTCTGGGACAGAAACTCGCTAGTAGCCCTTGAGACCCAGTACGCGCTTGGCAACGAGGTTCAGATTCACCTCGTTGGAGCCGCCTTCGATAGAATTTGCCTTGGACCGGAGCCAACCACGGGTGTACTGGAGTTCAGATTCCGTGAAACCGTCCCCCTCCCAGCCAACGCCCCGGTTGCCCATGACCTCGATCATGAGTTCGTCCCGTTGCTGATTCATCTTCGCCCAGGCCACCTTCATGATGCCGATCGCCGGTGACGGCCCGTTGACCGCTGCCTCGTCACTGAAGCGGGACGCGGTGAGATTGAACGAGTGCGCGTGCATTTTCTGCTTCGCGATGCGCTCACGCAGACCGCCGTCTGCGAGCACCCCATTGACGAGTCCGATGTGGTCCCGCGCGGCATGTTCGATGTCATAGCGGGGGGCCCCGCGACCTCCCGCGCCGGCGATTCCCTGCCGTTCGTGCAGCAAGAGGTGCTTGCCGATCGACCAGCCCTTGTTCTTCTCACCGATCAGGTTTTCCTTCGGCACAACAACATCGGTAAAGAACACCTCGTTGAAGGGCGAGGAACCTGATATCAACCTGATTGGTTTAACTTCAACGCCCGGTGACTTCATGTCGAGCGTCAGAAAGCTAATGCCCTCATATTTGCTTGCCTTCTCGGTGCGGAAGACGCCGTACATCCAGTCTGCCTCGAGCGCACCGGAGGTCCAGATCTTGGAGCCATTGAGCACGAAGTGATCGCCCTGATCCTGCGCGAAGGACTGCAGACTCGCAAGGTCTGACCCGGCACCCGGTTCGGAATAGCCCTGACACCAGTGCAACTCACCCCGGACCATCGGTGGCAGGTAGCGCTGCTTCTGCTCCTCGGTCGCGATATCGAGGAGGGTCGGCCCGAACATCATGACGCCGAAGCCACCGATCGGATTGAATGCATCGATCGAACGCATCTCCTCGCGCAGGACCACAGACTCTTCCTGCGACAGGCCACCGCCGCCGTAGGCGGCAGGCCAGGTCGGAACAGACCAGCCCTTGCCGCCAAGACGATCTTGCCAAAGCTTCATGTCGCCGCTGAACGTTGCGCCGAAACCGGCCGGGACCGACGGCGGCTTACCCTTGAGCGACGCAGGAAAGTTCTCTGATAGCCAGGCTCGCGCTTCCTCGCGGAAGGCATCCAGCTCCGATGTTGTTTTCTCGCTATCCATTTCCCAATCCTCCGTTGGTGATCGGCGGGTAATATACCGACATCAGACTGTCGATCCCATCGATCGATTCAGGGCCGGCTTCAACAAATGCTCAAGGACCGGGTCCAGTAATCGCGCGTTGTGCACGACTATCGATTCGGTAACGCCAATCAGAGGCAGGCGTAGAGCGCATCCACCAGTTGTCTCGATCTAGGCACCACGTTGGGATCGGCCTGCATCTGGTTCATCGCGTAGCCAAACCCCACCTTCGCTCCCCGGTCGGCAAAGCCGAGCGAACCACCCGCGCCGCCATGGCCAAGTGACGTGTCATTCGGGCCATAGCCACCATCGGTGTTCAACATGAAGCCCCGCGCGCGTCTCATTGGTACGCCCGTAACAAGGTCGATATCCAGGTCGACCTCGAGTTGGGCGGCCGCATCGATACCCTCTGGACGCAGTAGGCGGACGCCATCAATCTCGCCATCACCAGCGATGGCGGCGTAGATGCGGGCGACGCCCCTTGCGTTAGCCTGACCGTTGGCGGCTGCGAGTTCCGCCTTGCGCCACGCTGTGGAGCAAGCGTGCTTGTACGGCGCGATCACGGGGTTGGCAAGGGCAATGGCGTTCAGCGGTGGCGACGATGCGGGCGGTCCGTCTGCCGCCACAGGTTGACGCCGCGCACGGTTGGGGCCAATGAGATCAGCCACACGGCGCATCTCCGAGTCGGGCAGGCCAACGTAAAAGTCCGCGCCAAGCGGTTGACAGACATGCTTCGCCAGATACTGGCCGAGCGTTTTACCCGAGACCCGGCGCGTCAGTTCACCGGCGAGAAATCCCCAGGTCACCGCGTGATAACCCGCGCCCTCGCCCAGCGGCCACAGGGGTGGCTGGTTTGCGAGCAGGTCGACCATTAATCCCCAGTCGTACAGGTCCTCTACCGTGAGCTTGCGATCGACGCCGGCGACGCCACCCTGATGCGACAGCAGTTGTGCGACGGTGACGTCGCCTTTGCCCCGTGCGCCAAATTCCGGCCAGTAGTCCGTCACCCTAGCCGAAAAGTCGAGCAGCCCCTCGTCCACGAGCATCGCTGTGACAAGCGATGCGGGGCCCTTGGTGGTGGAGTACACATTGACGAGCGTGTCTTCCTGCCACGGCCGCGTCTGGGCCTGGTCCTGCCACCCGCCCCACAGGTCCACCACCTTTTCACCGCCGACGTAGACACACACCGATGCGCCCACTTCAACATCATCCCACAGAGACTCGAATACCCGCTTGATGGGTTCGAACCGTGTTGCGCAAGCGCCGTCGATTGAGACAGACATGACGATCCTGGATCAAGATAGAAACAAGAGAATAAACCAACTCGGCGAAGCGCGACCAATCGCAGGGCACGCGCGGCGCGGTAAGTTTCGCAGGTCAAGCCGTCACGAACGTTCGGCGTTCCGCCTCGCCCACCGAAACATGATTTAATCCAGCCACCATAGCAGGAGCATCAACATGTCAGATGGCCCACTCGCAGGCTTATCCATCGTGGACCTGACCGATGAGCGCGGCATATACGGCGTAAAGCTTCTGGCCGACCTTGGCGCTGCGGTGGTGCGCCCGGAAGTCCCTGCCGGGGACCCGCTTCGTGCGCGCGGGCCCCACGCCGGGGACGTCTCCCTGTGGTACACGTTTTTTGCTTCATCGAGACGGACCTGCGCGCTTGACCCTGCTTCAGACGCTGGCCGGGAAATCCTGCGAGCACTAATCGAGTCGGCCGACATGGTCATCAGTTGCCCCGGGGTGATGACGACCGCAGCCGCCATCGATTCGCGCCTCCGCGAGCGGCCCGAACTGGTGCATATCGAAACCTCGTCGTTCGGACCGAACGGACCCTGGCGTGATTTCCTTGCACCCGACCTTGTCGCCGGCGCGCTGGGCGGGTCGGTCGCCACCAACGGTGACGTCGACACGCCTCCCCTCAAGACGGCCGGAGAGCTCAATTTCATGGTGTCGGGCGCCTACACGGCGATTGCCGCGCTCGCTGCCCGCAACCATCAGCAGGCGACCGGCGATGGGCAAAGAGCGGATGTTTCCGTGCACGAGTGCATCGCCTCCTGTCTGGAACACGTCCTGATGTGGCATTGGTATGCGCGCGAACGTCCGTTGCGGCCGCATCCCGCGTTGCCTCGCCGCGGCAGTCTGCACTGGTCGAACGCCTACGTTGTGATGCAGGCCAGGGGTGGATCGATCATGGTCACGCCAACGCCGAACATGGATGCCCAGCTTGCCTGGCTGGTCGAAGAGGACGCCCACGGTGACATCTTCGATGAGAAGTACCAGGACCCCGCTAACATGGGCGCATTCATCACACGCTTTATGGAACTGCTCGCCAACTGGGTCGCCACCAAAGACGTGGAAGAACTTTTCCATGCCGCACAGGAGCGGCATTGCCCCTTCGGGTGGGTCCTGCCGATAGAGAAGGTGGCCGAGAACCCACAACTCCAGGCGCGGGATTGGTGGGTGGATTACGATGCGGGTGGCACCCGGTTGAAGACTGCGGGAACCCCCTTTCACTTCAGTGCAACGCCCTGGCAAACGTCGGCCCCTGCACCCATCGATGCAAGCAATGTCATAGACACACTCGGCTGGAAGACTTCCGCACAAGGCTCCGCGCAGGCGACTCACGACCGCCCGCTTGAAGGCGTCAAGGTGCTCGATTTCAGCCATGTGCTCGCTGGGCCGTTTGCAACTCGCATTCTGGCGGACATGGGCGCCGATGTTGTCCGGGTCAACTCGGCAGAGCGCGCGACCGGTGCCAACATGCCGGGCTCTGCGTACTACGCGATGTGGAACCGCAACAAGCGTTCCCTCGCCCTCGACATGTCAACCGATGGCGCCAAGCCCATCGCCCACCGACTCGTGCAGGAAGCGGACATCGTTATAGACAACTTCTCGGTCGGTGTGCTCGACCGCTGGGGCATCGGCTTCGAGGCGGTATCGAACTCCAATCCGGGCGTCATCTACGTCGAAATGTCCGGTATGGGCGATACGGGTCCGTGGTCAAAATACGTGACGTTTGCGCCGACCATTCACGCGCTCGCCGGCCTCACCCACCTCACCGGTGTTCCCGGCCGCGAAGACATCGGCATCGGCTTCTCCTACAACGATCATCAGGCCGGACTGCACGGCACGGTCGCCCTGCTCGCCGCGCTCGAAGCCCGACGTCGCACCGGCCAAGGTCAGCGCGTGGACATCTCGCAGTTCGAAGTTGGCGTCAATTTCAACGGCCCCGCCCTGATGGACTACTTCGCAAACGGTGTCGCCGCGCGCCCGACCGCAAACGGATTGCCCTACGACAACGCGGCCCCCCACAATTGCTTCCCTTGCCATGCGGACGGGGCGGACATCCTGGATGAACGCTGGATCGCAATCGCCTGTATGACGGACGCTCAATGGGAAGCCTTCAAAGGCGTGATGGGCAGCCCGACCTGGGCTGACGATCCCGCACTTGGCACCGCGCCCGGACGGGTCGCCAGCGAGACCCTGGAATCCCGCGTTGCCGAGTGGACCCGCGGCCAGGATGTAGTCGACCTGATGTCGAACTGCCAGGCGGCCGGCGTACCAGCAGGCGTCGTGCAGGACTCCATCGACATGGTCGAAAGAGATCCACAATTCGCTCATGACGGCTTCCTGAAGACACTGGCCCCGGCCGATGAGTTTCAGGGCGAGACGTACTACGACCGGCTTGCCATTCGCTTCGCAAAGACGCCATGCGACGACTATCGGCCTGTGTCACCGTTAGGTTCGGACAACACGCGTGTGCTGACGGAGTGGATTGGCTTGACCGAAGAGCAAATTGCCGACGCTGACGCAGCCGATGTTCTCCGCTAGCGGGTTCTTGTCCTGACGAGATCCGAAGAGCGCAAGTCGACCATCCTGGGGCAATACAGGCCGCGGTCGGCGCGTTCAAATCCGATCATCTGTGTCCGATAGGCATCGACGCGCTTTACAAACAAACCGGGGCATACCTCTAACCTCGTGATATATGTGATAGCACAGGTCTTGCGCGATGTGAATCGACTCCCATTCATTCGCTCGAGAACGACCATGGCCAGAAAACTCGCTCTATCTGCTTTACTTGGCACATTCGCCATGACCATGGCCATGCAAGCCGCCGCCGTCGCGATCTTCTCAGATCTGGCGTCATTCGACGCAACCGCGACTTCACCACCTTTGTCACGCTGCCCGGGACAACCGACCGCGGCTTCTATGACCTGACCGAAGAACACCACGTCATGGCAGGCGCTAGTGGGGCTGGTGCACCCGGGTCCGGCGGTTATCTCATCTTTGGATTCGGTGATCCCATCGCACGCTTTGACTTCGACGCAGCGATCACGTCCATGGGCTTTCTGCACAACTCGACGTCACCGTCCAAGACACTGCGCATCACGGCCGGCGGCACCGTCACCGATCTGCTCGTAACTTCCCCGACGGGAGCGAGCGACTTCTTCGGCATCGCCTTTGATGCCGCGGTTACGTCGGTCCGAATTGCAAACATCACCGGGGCCGGCAACATCAACATCGATGACTTGCGTACTTCGGTACCGGGCCCGGCAACGCTGCCGCTGCTTAGCCTGGCACTCTTAGGGCTTAACGGCAGCAAACGATCGCTAACGGCCTGAACCGGCTTAGGCCTACTTTGGACGAACCCCCATTCAGGAGTTGGCAATAAAGGCGCGGCGCGGCGTCCCCTGAACCGCTAACGATAGTCCGATACTCCGGCCTTCCCCGTCGGTCCCGGATCTCATGCGTTTCCCACTTTGCAGAGACGAAGAAAATCAAAAGCTTGCTGTCGCGGATGCGCGGCGCTATCGCGTCTCGCCAGTGCGCACCGCCACTGATGCCCTCGTCCCACCACACACGCACTTCCTGGTCCTGCAGCCAGCGGACGATTGGAAAGGCGTCGGCTTCGTCATCGTCATCGTGGGAATAGCTGATTCTTCTCCCAAAATTGTCATCCTGACAGTCCTTGGGAGTCGGTTTGCTAGCAAAACTCGCATTCTCCTACAGATCAAGAAGCTTGCGAAAAATGGCGGTGCATCCCTGCACCGCTCGCCAGTTCCCGTGTCGGCAATGCACTCGTCCAGGGAGCGCGCAGACAAGCAACCGTTT
>CAVOBC010000025.1:0-23210 GCA_963693635.1 Gammaproteobacteria bacterium
TGGGTTCTTGTTGTTGAACATTTGCCAGCGTCGCGGCGCGAGCGAGATTAGCTAAAGGTGCAAGTCAGTACAAGCAACGGTCAACGCCAGGCACCCTCATGCTGCGGTACACCGATGACCGAGCGATGACTGAGACTTCTACGATTCCAAATACGATTTCAAACCTCGCGTTTTCCGCAGAAAACGGCTGGGCATCCCTGCACCACACGCGAGTGTCTGCCCCAGCAACAGAGTTCCGGGACAGGAACAAGCTACGGTGTTCGCGCGCCGTAGAAAAACTCACCCGCGAGATCGCGCTCCCGATCATAAACGCGCGCGTGATTGGCAAGAAAAGGCACACCCTGCGCCCACAGATCGCCCTGCTCACGGGTCACAATCTCCTTGCTGTATTGCGCGAGATACGCTCGCCGCGGTCGCGTTGTCTGGTTCGCCGTGCTGCGGTGCAGGGATGTGCTGGAGAAAACGACAATGCTTCCCGCGGCCACCTCGATCAACTCGCCCGGATCATCGCCGGTATAACCCACGAGGTCGTTGGTCCCGTCTTCGACAACGTGAGGGAGCACGGTATCCCGCGTCCCCGCGCGGTCGTGTGGCATGACATAAATCGTGCCGTTCGACTCGGTCATGTCATCAAGTGCACACCAGCACGTGAGATAAGGCTTGTGCGTGTTTCCAGGATCACGCGTATTGACGTACCCGGAGTCCTGATGCCATGCGAATTTCATTCCCTGCTCCGGGCCCTTGACGACCCATTGCTCGTTGAAAAGGAAAATGTCCGGTCCAAGAAAAGCCGAGGTCACGCGTGCCATGACATCACTGAAAATAAAATCAACAAGCCGGCGGCTGTCACGGTACCGATTGCTGATGAAATAGCGTTTGCCGCGATGGGTGATGCCGTAAACCTCACGCCCGCGTGCTTTCATGCTGCCGTCGATATAACCGACAAAGTAGGCACACTCTTCCCGAAGCATGGACAGCGTCTCCGCATCGATTGCCCCGGGTATGATCGCGTAGCCAACGTTGTCGAAGGCCTGCTTCTGTGCATCAGTTATCTGCAATTGGCTCGCCCTGCGTTCATGGTGCGGCCATCATAGCGAATCGGCACCGGGCGAGACGGTTCTCGATTGAATTATGATGACGTCTCACTCATCGAACCTGATCGACTCTGTCGAATCGCTGATTTGGCGCGAGCGGGCTAATGCCCGTGACCATCAAGCCCGACCTTCAGCGTCGACCTTGAAAAGTGCAGGAACGCACTCTTGGCTGAATATGCTTCAGCACCACGCTTCAGCAACCCTTTAAAGAGACAGGACCGATGCAGACCACCTTTGAGAATCTGACTGTCGAGCGGGATGGCCCAATTGCTACCGTCACGTTCAATCGCCCTGAGAAAGCCAACGCCCTCAATTACGATCACCTTGCCGAGATTGAAGTAGCCGCACTGACCTTCCGTGAAGATGCCGACACCCGGGTCGTCATCTTCACCGGGGCGGGCACCCACTTCTCGTCCGGGGCTGACCTCACCGACACGGGCGCTGCCTCCGCGGTGCCGTTTGTGCTGCGTCGACGGCGGTCCCGCATCGGCGAGCGTGCGATCAGCGCCCTGTATGACATGGACCAGATAACCATCGCCGCCTGGAACGGTGCCGCCATGGGCGGCGGCGCCTGTATCGCGACGGCGCTCGACTTTCGCATCGGCGCAGACGATTGCTTCATGCAGTACCCGGAGGTTGATATCGGTGTAAACCTGATGTGGAAGAGCCTGCCGCTCATTACACATCTCGTGGGACCGGCACGGGCCAAGCGCCTTGTCGCCGGTGGCGATCGGGTACATGCGGCGACCCTGCTCGATTGGGGCGTCCTTGACCAACTGGTGCCCCGCGCGGACCTCGCCAGTACAGCCCACGAACTCGCCGAGTTCTACGTCAACAAGTCGCCGATCGCTTGCCAGATGATCAAGCGCAGCATCAACGCCATTGTCTCTTCACTGGACCAGAGCATCATGCATATGGACGTGGACCAGAACATCCTGTCTTCCATGACCGAGGACCGGTCCGAGGCGATCGCGGCTTACCGCGGCAAACGCAAGCCGACTTTCACCGGCAACTGAGTCGTCGGTGCAATAGCTGTTGCACCGATGATCCCCGCAACCCGGGGGACGATTCAGCCTGTCAGGCTGCGGTAGACCTTGGTTAGTTCCTGCGGCAATTGCTTGATCTCGCGCATCACCATGTACTGCTGATCGGGACACATTTCCCGCAGGTAATCGTGACCTGACTGATCAACCGTCAGGCAAAACGTCTGTATGCCTTGCCGCCGGGCTTCGGTAAGCGCCATGGTCGTGTCGCGTATGCCATATTCACGGCTGTTGCGATCGCTACCATAGTCGTGATCCTGCGGATACCCGTCGCTGATAATGATCAGCGCCTTGACCCGGGATTCGGTCGCCGCGAGTGACCGGACGGCATGCCTGATCGGCGGTCCCATGCGTGTACTCCGACAAGGCTTAATCGCGCCGATACGCCCCTTGACGTTTTCGTTTAGTGATTCCGAGAAGTCTTTGCACAAGAAATAATCAACCCGCTCGCGACCGTAGCCTGAGAAGCCGCAGATGGAATAACTGTCCCCCAGACCCTCGAGCGCGTTGGCCATGAGGATGACTGCCTGCTTCTCGAGATCAATGATCCGCGTCCCCGACCGCGCCGCTTCCACCTTATCGTAGAAGTTCGCCAGGAATGCCTCTTCGTCTTCATCCTCGTCCCATTTCGGCAAGGGCGGCGCATCCGGGTCCGGAATGCGATCATCGGTGGACGCGCTCATGTCGAGCAGGAACAGCGCAGAGACGTCCCGGTCCTTGCGCTGACGCTGAACGTAAATCGCCTCGCCGGGGGTCCAGCCCGAACGACGATCAACGATCGCCTCAACGGCTTTTTCAAGATCGAGTTCCTCGCCGTCCGTCACCCCCTTCACTTTTCGCAGCATCTCGGGGCGCACGCGGTTTAGCTGACCGCGTACGTTGGCCGCAACATTCGCGAATTCAGTCAGCGTGTCGTCGAAATACGCTGCATCGCGCTCGGTCTCGGTGATCTCAAAGAGTGTGCACCAGCGACGACGGTAGTCGTTTATCTGATAGTCCCATTCATCGTATTGAAAGATGTGGCCGTCGTACTCGGCGAGCGGCGGCCCGTCGATCACCTGCCCGCCCTCTCTTCCCTCCGCCAGCGCTTTCGCCGGATCACCATCCTCGGCGTCCAACTGCTCTTCGAGGTCGGTCAGGAACATCCCCATCGAATCGCTGACGGCGCCCTCTTTCATTTCCTCGATCGTGACGTTCTCAGCGTTGACCATGTCAGACAGCGAGAACGTTTCCTCTTCGTCGAGCGACTCCTTGAGGTCCATTTCGATGTTCCTGATCCGCGTTTGCAAGGCGAGATCATCGAGGTCCATCTCGCCGCGGAAGAGCACCGGGGCAACCTCAATATCAAGGTCATCGCTCACAGGAAGCAATAGCCGATAGCAAGCCTCCACCACGGCAGCGGTATCTGCGACGCTCGCCGTATCTGCATCCAGCCCCCCGAGCGCCTCAAGCAAAGGCGCAAGCAGCCCATCTGCAAGGACGGCGTCCCGCAGGTCGCCGAGTCCCGCACCAAGGCTGAATCGCACCATGCACTCAAGCCACGCGCTCACGCCCTCGCCTGACGGTTCACGCGATCCGAGGGCATCTTGCATCAGCCAGGCAAGCTCGCTCCGCGCGCCACGCAAATGGCGCAGGATCTGCCAGTCGATACGCGCGTCTTCGCAAATGCGAAAGAGCGTCTGGGCAAGATCGGGGTCGGCAAAGGTCGCAAAAAAGGCCGAGAACGGATCGCGGCTGTCGCCATACGCAAAACTCGTCGTTTTGAACTCGAATACGCCGAGTTGATGCAGCAGTGACATCTTGAGCAGACTGAAATTTCGTGCGCGGTCGGTGAACCGGTTCACCCGCTCGGGCAACTGCACGACCCCGCCCGACAGGAGTGGCAGGAGCCTCATCGGATCGGCCGATGCGGCTGCCGGCAGTGATTCAAGATGCAGCCGTTCGCCGGTAAACCCTTCTGTATAGAGTTGCAGCGGGCGCAGATAGTCGATGAGATCGATCTGCCCCCGCAGGCCCGCGAGGCAATCCAGCGAGCCCACGGAGATGAATGAGAACCACGCGTCACCCGCGTGCGGATTGTCCTCCGTCACGCGAAGCCCCTCGTCAATCCAGGCATCAACGAGCCCGGGTTGAGACATTGGCAAACGGTCGATCACCGACAGCATCGCAACAGCGACACGGGGTCCCGGCAGCCGCATGAGGCACTTCAGAAGACGGCCGCCGTCGTCCCGCGGACACTGTCGCAGCGCCGCTAGCGTGGGCGGCAACCAGACCACTTCACCGGCATCACCGTGCCAGGTCTCGAACAAATCCGTCAGCCCACGAGGGAAGCCGCTGTCGCGGATCTGCGGGTAGTGCTGCAGATAGTAGAGCGCATGCGAGTGGCTCTCCGATGACAGGGCGGCAACGCGATGCCAATCAACGCCGCCGCAATCGATGGTGACAGCCAGATAGTCATCGAGACGACGCCGATCCCGGGTCAGCCCACTCGCAAGCCGTGCCCAGACCTGCACCTCGTCCACACGATTTTCCGCTGCAAAGGCGAACGCAGCGCGCAGCGTACCGACAATGAGCGCTGAAGCCTGCGGAAACCGGTTGGTGACCTCGCTGAACAATGCATCGATCGCCGCAATCGCCGGCGCTCGTTCGGCCACCCTCATGGCTCGCACTGATTGCAGATACAGCGATGCCGGCTCAAAGGTGTAGTTGCTGAGCGTCACGGCGAATCGGCCTCGCTCCAGCACGAACGCGAGGTCATCGTTTCCCTGATCACACTCAGACTCAGTCAGCGCGAGGAACGCGTCAGCACACTCCCAGGCATGCCAGCCGCGGCTCGCAAGTGCAAGGGTTGTCTGCGCCCAGTCGGCGACCCGATCTTTGGGGTTGGCTGTTGCTATGCGCGCGTGCACGCGGACGTAGCGTTCGCCCGTTGGACCGTGCAGACGCGTCAGTTGCGCCGCAGCATCCATATCATCTGACTCGTCACTCACAAGGATCGCCTGGCAGGTTCACGCAGACCATGCATCAGCACCCTTTCATGGAACTGAATCAATATGTACCGTGAGTTCCCTGCGCGACAGCGCTGTAAGCAGCGCCGTGAAATGCTGCTAAACGCAGATTGGCCGTTCGCCCGTATTTGATTCACGACCGTAGGAGCTATTTCGGGAAGAAGGTCGTGACAAGCTCATCAACAGCCCGCTGCACATCGGTATCGTCGGAGACCGCGCGCGAGACCGCGACGTCACAGGCCCGACGCGGCGCAATGCCTGCCACGATCAATTGCCCGGCATACACGAGCAATCGGGTGCTGACGCCTTCATCAAAGCCGTGCTGGTGCAGGTTTCGTACCCGCGCTCCGAGCCGCGCTAGGTCGCCTGCTGTCGCGCCATCAACACCGGACTCGTGGGCAATGATGTCCGCCTCATCCGCCTCGCTCGGGTAGTCGAAATCGAGCGCAACGAAGCGTTGGCGCGTGCTCGGTTTCAGATCCTTCAAGACGTTCTGATAGCCGGGATTGTAAGAAATCACGAGCAGGAAGTTGGCGTGCGCGTCGAGTACCTCGCCGCGCTTTTCAATCGGCAGAATGCGCCGGTGATCGGTTAGCGAGTGAATTAAAACGGTGGAGTCCTTGCGGGCTTCCACGATTTCATCGAGATAACAGATGGCGCCTTCCTTGACACATCGCGTCAGGGGGCCGTCCTGCCAGACCGTCTCGTCACCCTGCAGAAGAAATCGCCCGACCAGATCAGTTGCGCTCAAATCCTCGTGGCAAGCGACCGTCTGCAACGGATTAGTGAGTGCAGCCTGCGCTTCGGTGGCCCGCTCGCTCCGGTAGAGCAGCCAGGCCATGTATTCTACAAACCGAGTCTTGCCGCACCCCGTCGGACCTTTGAGCAGAATGGGCAGGCGCGCTGCGTACGCTGCGAGGAACAACTCGACCTCATCGGCGAGCGGGAGGTAATAAGGCTCCTCCCGCAACGCGTACGCTTCATTTGTTTCGCTTCTCACACAATATCCTTCAGTTTTGTCCCGGACCTACACCTGTCTCGGGTCTCTTATCTATCTCTTGTCTCTTGTCTTTTCGTCACTCGTCTTCGGTCACTCGCCAATTTGGTCGACGTTTCTGCAAAAAGGCAGCGACCCCTTCCACGTAGTTCGGATGTCGCATCATGTCCCGGGTCAGCGCTTCGGCAGCCTCCACCGACGCACCTACGTCGCGGTGCAGATCACGATAGATCTGATGGCGCGTCTCACGCAGCGAGTCCGGCGAGACGGTGTCAACCATAGACCGCACGTACTCATACGTCTCCTGCAGCAACTGGTCAGGTGGGATCACCCGGTTGACAACGCCGAGCGAACCGGCTTCGTCGGCCAGGAAAATCCGACTCGTCAGCAGCAGGTCGTTTGCGCGGGTGAGCCCAATCATGCGCGGCAAAAGCCACGAGAGTCCGAATTCCGCTGGCAAACTCAATTTGCCGTGCGCCGTCGTGAACTTGACGCCCTGGGCGGCAAACCGGATATCGGCAAAGCAGGCAAGCGCCAGTCCCACGCCGGCACATGGGCCGTTGATTGCCGCGACCAGGGGTTTAGTCAACCCGAAGTGATAGGCGAATGCGGTGTCAAAGAAAGGGCTCACGCCATATCCGGGCTCTGCCAGCGGGTCTGGCGTGCCGGGGTCGTACCCGCCCTTGGCAACATGACCCTCCAGCGCTTTGGAGTCTGCGCCAACGCAGAACGAGCGACCCTCTCCCGTCAACACAATTGCCCGTATCGCCGGGTCCGCGTCCGCCTCAGCCAGAACATACCGGTATTCCGTATGCATCCGGCCCGTCCATGCATTCATCCGCTCCGGCCGCGACAGAAAGATGGTTGCAATGCCGCGATCTATCTCATATCGGGTTGCCTTCAATTCCATTCTTTGACCCAACTGCCAACGGCGAAACCAATTGAGCGGATTGACGATTGAAAGAAATGATCGCTGCCGGCGAGTGTCACTACGAAGCTGGAACCGATCACTTCGAAGCGCGAGCGCGTTGACGCCTCATCAACGAATTGATCGTCGCTGCCGAGGATGATCAACTGCTCGATCTCGGGAATTGGTGAGGACGTCATCGACAACGGCGGGGCAATCAGGACCAACCGGGTCGCCTGCGCATCAACCGCTGCGGCAAGCGCCATTACTGCACCGAAGGAGTAGCCGGCAATGATTATCTCAGTGGCACCTGATGCTTCACGCAAATGTGCAGCGGCGGCCCGCACATCGGCAGCCTCGCCTTTGCCATCGTCAAAAGTGCCGTCGCTCGCACCAACACCACGAAAGTTAAACCGCAGTGTCGACAATCCAGCTTCAGTTAAAGCCTCGGCCATAATGCCAACAATGCTGTCGTTCAGGGTCCCGCCATAGAGCGGGTGCGGATGGCAGAGAACGGCCGCACGGGTTGCGCCAGCGACAATGCTGATCTCGCCCTCAAGCGAACCGGCGGGGCCCGCGATGGCGGTGTAAGACACGCTTTTTCTCCTTGCTGCTGGTTGCCCTCGCGATCTGCTCTCCCGGCCCCAACCGGTGACACGACGCGCACCCGATTCAGGGCCCTATGCAACCTGATCCTGCCGCCGCGCAGACCACCTCTGCGGCCACGGCGCCACCATATCACAGCGCCCCACCCCTCCACGTAGGGTCCTCCATGCCCGCCGCATGCTAGGCTTGCCACGAATCCGGAGCCACCAACTAGACGCCCGGGACGTCACACTTTCATGCGACACCTGTTCCTTGGGTTTGTGATCATACCGATCATTGAAATGGTCGTACTGATTAATGTCGGCGGCTGGATCGGCGTGCTTCCCACCATCGCTCTCGTCGTCGCAACTGCCGCGCTCGGCGTGTGGATGCTGCGACGCGAAGGCACGGCAACGCTCGCGCGCGTCCAGGCGACCCTGGCGCGCGGGGAGATACCAGAGACTGCGCTGGTTGAGGGCGCGCTGTTGCTGATAGGCGGGGCACTGTTGCTTACGCCGGGATTCGTCACGGACGGGATCGGATTCATCTGCCTCGCCCCGCCGTCAAGGATGGCCATCGCGCGAGCGGTCCTCGCTCGCGGTCTCGCCAGATTCGCGAGAAACCAACCGGGTCAAACCTTCGATGAGCACAGTCAGAGCCTTGACGGCAAGTTCCGTGTAGAGGACGACTGAGTCCCGACAACGGCTCACTGTCGCCGAGACCGGCCGCGTGTTCAATTTTCCGAACCTAAAATTATATCGTCGGTTTTTCTTACACATCGATTCAATGCTAACTTCCGAAGCAAGACGACGGCCCCCCTGTCGCGCGCGCCGACTCGACTCGACGGTCATTTTCCACGAGTCAGCGGTATTGCATAACCCTTTGTTTTTAAATCAAGACTGCGAATCGTGAGACGACGCGTCGAGGCGATTGTCAGAATTCATTACGCTCGATTTATCAGTGTCGGGTTTCTTTACAATATGCCAGCACGGAGCCGAACCCCCAGGGAGCTGCAACAATCCCAACCTGGTCATAACATATTGTTATATAATACTATTTAGAGATATCAGCCAACGTTGGCACGCTTAGTGCTCTACCCCAAGCATGAGACACCCATTACATCACACCCGTTCAGCGATCTGCGCGCTGACTGTGGCGACGGCTTCGGCCACCTATGCAGACTCCATTCTCCTTTCGGACGACTATATCGGTGGCGGCGACCACGGCTACGGCGATGTTATTGGCTCAAGCGGCAAATTTGACATTCACTCGGCAACCATTGGACCGAGCGGAACCGAGCTCACCTTCACCTTTGACTCCAACATGGAATCGGGGCTCGGCAGCTACGCTTTCCTCACCGGCACACGGGCCGGGGGCGGAAACGAGATTGGCTACGGGGACCTGTTCCTGTCGTCAACCGGCTGGGACCCTTTCGGGTCGGCACCCTACATGGACGACGACGAGAGCACAGGCACCTCATGGGACTATGCGATTTCACTTAACGATCGGTGGGACTCCGTCAGCACGTCCGCTTCTTTCTATGCGCTGGACGCCTCGGCAGATAACGCCGCAAACACGCTGACCAGCGACGACTTTCTGTCGTCAGGGATCTATCGCAACGGTCAGGAGGTGGCTGTAAATCCTGCCTCTGCCAGTGTCACCTGGCTGGCCGATCTGCCCGACCTTGTCACCACCGACAACGGCACCGTTGTCGTGACAGTTAACATCGGCGGGACCGCGTTGCTGACGTCCAAAAGCGTCGATCTGCACTGGGGCATCACCTGTGGCAACGACGTCATCGAGTCCAGCTTCGCGGTGCCAGAACCGGTGGGTCTCGCCATCGCTATAATCGGTCTCGCATCAATCAGCTTCGCGAGTTTTCGACGAAGACGGCTCGGGCTCAGCGGATTGACCAGGATTGACCGTCTTGCCGGTCGCACATAACCCACCGACATTTCGCACCTGGCCGCGCATAACGGGCTCACACCTAGCCGCGGCGCACGCCGATCCAACCACCCGCAGCGACCCACAGCCGCCCCCGGGTGGAGGCCACACGACACTTGGTTTAAGCTCTCTTCAAAGTAGCAAGCTGTTGCCCACGTTGTCCGACATACTCTGTCGCATTGTCTTCAGTGGCACCCTGACCGGGGAATATGATGAAGAAGAAACGCAGCGCCGATTCGCTGCGAGTTTCAACCTCGACACGCAGCGACTGCAGCGCCTCTTTTCAGGCAAGGAGTTTGATCTTAAGAGCAACATCTCCGAGTCGCGCGCCATGGATTACGCATTCAAGATCGCCTAATCCGGCTGCGAGTGCGTTATCGAGATCATGCCGGAGGCCGATGACATCTCACAGGAACCCGGCTTCGTCGAGCGTCGGCGACCTGCCCGCCGCCAATGATTCAGGCGTGAACCGAGGGCGGGTGCTGTCATCCCGGACCGCAGGACTGTAACCTCCCACCGCAAGCTCGACATGAAACTGCTCGAGAGCCACGGTGATTTCCCCGGCAACTCCATCGACAACCCAAAGGGCTAGTTCGTCCCGGACCGGCTGGCCCCTTACGCACACAACGCAGATGCTGGCACGTCCTCATCGAACGTTGCCCTCTTGACTTCCGCGACAGTTGACTTCAGCGACAGTTGACTTCCACGGATCACGACTCACATTTACGTTCTAATAACGCCATGAACACGTTCCGAAGACTTCTGCCGTACATTCGCAAGCACGCGATTGCGTTTTGGGCCGGGATGGCGGCCATCTTCGCGGCTCGCTTCTTTGAAGCGATGATCCCGATGTACGTCAAGGAAGGTATTGACGGCATCAACGATGGCCAGGCCGCAATCGGCGATGGCGTCACCCAACTCGCGCAGGCCCTCGACAGTCTCACCGCCCCGGTCATTGGTATCGTCGTGTGTGTGATCGGTCAGATGACCCTCACGATCGGTGCACGCATCCTCATGCGCCGGATAGGCATGTTCACGGCCTACGATCTGCGCAATCGCCTGTATCAACATCTGCAACGCCAGGGTCCGGCTTTCTTCAGCGACTTCAGCATCGGCGACCTGATGGCGCGTTCGATCAATGACATCCAACTCGTGAGGCAGATTCTCGCCTACACCATCCGGATGACGTTCATTCTTTTGCTGACCGCGGTCGTCGGTCTGGTCTTCATGTTTTCGCTCTCTGCCGAATTGACCCTCGCGATTCTCTTGCCGCTGCCTTTCATCGGGGGGGTCGCGTTCTTCTTCTCCAAACGGGTCTATCGCGAGTCCTTCGCGGTGCAGGAAGGCTTCTCGATGCTGTCAACATTCGTCCAGGAAAACCTGAACGGCATTCGGACGGTACAGGCAATGGCACAAGAACCGGAAGAGACCGCACGTTTCGCCCGGATCAATCAACATTACACAACGATCAACAAGCGCCTCTTCGTCACGACGTCGCTGCTCGGGTCTCTGATGCCCACGCTCTCCGCAGGCTGCATGCTAATCATAATCGCCTACGGCTCCTATCTGGTCCAGAACGGGAGCATTACACTCGGCACGCTCGCCGCTTTTTTCTCCTACCTGACAATGGTTCTGTGGCCGGTTCGGGATGCTGGTGCGCTGGTCACGCAGTGGCAGCGGGGCGCCTCAGGGACCAGTCGGGTCTTCGAAATCCTGGACCACGAACCCGAGATCCGGGACCGACCGACCGCAGCGTATCCCGAGCTCACGGGCGAGGTCGAGATCCAGAACCTTTACTATCAATATGAAGGCAAGGACAAGTACGCGCTCGAAAACATCAACCTGCACGTGCTGCCTGGCGAGACAATCGCGATCCTTGGTCGGATCGGCTCCGGCAAATCGACCCTGCTCCGACTGCTCGCGCGCCTGCTCGACCCCACGCGCGGAGAGGTCTTGCTGAACGGGCATGCGATCGCAGAATTTCCGCTCGCATACCTGCGCGAGCAGGTATGCCTCGTGCTGCAAGACCCATTCCTGTTTGCCGATTCCCTCGGGGACAACATTACGTACGACGATCCAGCGCGTGAGCATGACGAGATCTGGGAATCCGCCGAGGCTGCTGCCCTCGCCGAGACGATCGAAGGCTTCAACGATGGCCTTCACACCCTCCTCGGTGAACGTGGTGTCACACTGTCCGGCGGCCAAAAACAGCGCACCGCGCTTGCGCGGGGACTCATTCGAATGACCCCGATTCTCATCCTCGATGACTGTTTCTCAGCCGTAGACACTGAGACCGAGGAACATATCCTCGCCAGCCTGAAGCGGATTCGGGCACAGGAGACAACCCTTCTCGTGTCACATCGAGTGTCAACCGCCCGGCACGCCGATCGCATCCTGGTTCTTGAGGAGGGCCGCATCATTGAGGTCGGCAGCCACGCCGAACTACTCGAAAAGGGCGGCTTTTACGCCGACCTCGAAGAGGCGCAGCGCGCGATGTCGCGGCCCGTCGCGACGGTGCCAGCAACGTGACGACAGGCGCACCAGACACTGGCACGCCGCCGCGACTCGACCACGCTGTATTCGACGCGGATATTCACGGCCAGTCGCTCAACATGCACTACCTAGGCCGCATCCTGGTGTGGGTTCGACCCCATGCCCGCCTTGCCGCCCTCAGCGTTGCGCTGGTAATCCTTGCGTCGTTTGCAGCCGTCCTCCTGCCCGTGATCGTGACCCGGGTTGTTATCGACACGGTCATCATGGAGACCGCAAACGACCTGTTACCTGACTTCGGCTTGAATGCTCTGTCAGTTGAGGTGGGCAGCGCGCTGGGGGTTAGCGTCCTCACTGCAGCGTGTCTGCTCTACGCATTTTTGACGATCGCCTGCTTCACGCTCTATCACTTTCACCGCGTTACGTTCGCAGAGACCGTCCTCAACGCGTTGCGGGACATGCGCCTGAATCTGTTCGATCATCTGGAGCACCGACCTGCTTCATTCTACGACCGGGTCGCAGTCGGGCGCGTGATGACCCGCGTCACTAATGACGTCCAGGCGCTGTTCGAATTGCTCATGGGCATGGGCATGTTGATCGGCGAGTTCGTCCCCTTCTTCATTGCCCTCGGTCTCATGCTGGCGATTGATGTCGAACTGACTCTGTACCTGCTGCTTGCCGTACCGGTCTTTGCAGTCGTCACCTACTTCTTTCGCCAGTTCACGCGCCGCGTATATCGCTCTATCCGCAGTTCGGTGTCTCAACTCAACCAGAACCTGCAGGAGAACCTGTCGGGCATGGCTGTGGTGCAACTGTCGAACCGTGAGAAACGAAACCTTGCAACCTACACCGACATCAACAGGGATAACCGGACCCACGAGTTGCACGCCATCACGGTTGAGACGACCTACGGCGCGTTCATGGACAACATGGTCAACATGGCGCTCGCCGTCATCATCTGGTTCGGCGGCGGCGCTGCACTGCAGGACACGATCTCACTCGGCAGCGTGATCCTGTTTACCCAGTTCGTGGATATGTTCATCCGACCCATACGGGCCCTCGGCCAGCAATACAACGTGCTTTTTCGCGCTATGGCGAGCGCCGAACGCATATTCCAGGCGCTCGACTGGCATGAGTCCGTCAACGAGCCCACATCGCCCAAACCACTGCCGGACCGCCTGCGCGGCAAAATCGAGTTTCGTAACCTCCGCTTTGGCTACGACCCGAATGAGCTGATCCTGAAGGACGTGTCCCTAACGATCGCGCCCGGTGAGAAACTCGCCGTCGTTGGCCCAACGGGTTCGGGCAAGAGCACCCTCATCAGATTGCTTGGGCGTTTCTACGACTTTCCGGATGGATCGATATTTCTCGATGACCTCGACCTCAACCACATACATTCGCGCGACGTCCGGCGCCGGGTGGGCGTCGTGATGCAGGACTTCCACGTTTTCTCGGGGACTGTCCTTGAGAACATCATGCTCGGCAATGCGCAAATCAGCCAGGAGGACGCGATCCAGGCCGCTCGCCTCGTCCATGCTGACTCATTCATCGAAGCACTACCCGGCAAGTACGATGAACCCCTCGTCGAACGCGGTCAGAACCTGTCGCAGGGACAACGTCAGTTGCTCGCCTTCGCACGCGTGCTTGCAGCGGATCCGGAAATTCTAATCCTTGACGAAGCAACCGCGAGCATCGACACCGAAACCGAGCAACTCATCCAGGACGCAATGCGGGAAATCATGCGAGACCGGACGTCCATATTGATAGCGCATCGCTTGCAGACCATCCAGGAAGCTGATCGCATACTGGTATTGAAGCACGGTGCGGTGAAGGAACTTGGCACGCACCAGGAACTCATGGACCTGCAGGGCGTCTACTACACGCTCAACCAACTCCAGTTCCAGGACGTGACCCTAAAACCAGACTGAGGCTATACTTGCCTCGAAACGAGTCCTGCGGCCCGCGTCAATTTTGTCGGTCCGCGCAAGGTCCCTCGTTCCTGGACGAAACGTCCGGGAAAAGAAATCCAGCAATTTTCAGGAGCAGCAAATGAGTGACTTCGAAGGCAAGGTAGCGGTAGTAACCGGTGCGGGCGGCGGACTCGGCCGCGCCCACGCGCTCGAGCTTGCGCGCCGCGGCGCAAAGGTCGTGGTCAATGACCTCGGTGGAGCCGTCCACGGCGGCGGCGCTGGCGACATGGCAGATCAGGTGGTCGCACTGATCACTGCGGCGGGCGGCACCGCAATCGCCAACAAAGCCTCGGTCTCTGACAAAGAAGGGGCCAAGAGCATCATCACTGATGCAGTCGATGCCTTTGGAACGATTGATATCGTCGTCAACAACGCCGGCATTCTGCGGGACAAGTCGTTCAAGAACATGTCCCTCGACGAATGGGATCTTGTCATGGACGTCCACATGAATGGCACGGCGTACGTCACCCATGCCGCGTGGCCGATCATGTACAAGCAGAATTATGGCCGCATCGTGTGCACAAGTTCCGGTTCGGGCATCTGGGGCAACTTCGGCCAGTCCAATTACGGTGCCGCGAAGATGGCGATGCTCGGGTTCATGAATGTACTGGCGCTTGAAGGCGCGTCGCACAACATTCGCGTCAATTGTCTTGGACCGGGCGCCGCGACAAGGATGACTGCCACCGTTCCCGGCCGTGCCGAGTTCGACCCGGACAACCCCCCTGCAGAAAGCGCGCCTGCACTCGTAACACCCGCAGTGCTGTTCATGTGCTCGGAAGAGGCACCAACCGGCAGGGTCTTCCAGGCGTCTGGCGGCCGTTACTCGGTCGCGGCCATGTACAGCAACGACGGTGTGAGCCTGGGTCCGGATGCGACGTACGAGGACTTTCTTGCCAACAAGGACACCATCCTCGACATGTCGGCTGCAACCGAAGGACGGCAAGCCCCGAACACCTCGTCCTAAGAGCCCCGCAATAACGCCGACCAGACCGATTTGATTCGGTCAGCACGACTAACCGCGTTTGCCCTGCTCGCCATTGGAGCAGGGCTGCTCCTGCTCTCGGCGTACGTATCAGTGGTTTCGCTACTGGCGATGGACTGGCCCAAGACAGAAGGCATTATCTTCACGGCGTCAGCGACACGTACCTTTGGGAACCTGGAGAAGGGCTCAGGTTTCTTCGGTATCGACGTCAAGTACCGCTATACGATCAGAGGACTGCCCTTCGAAGGCGACCATCTGCACGCTGTTGACCTCGCCTTGATCGATCAGGGGACTGCACTCGGCTTTGTCGACGATCACCCGTCCGGCAGGCTAATCGATGTCTACTATGATGCAGACGATCCCGGCAGCGCCCTCCTCCTGACGGGGATACCACCGTCAGTCTTCAACCTTTTTTTGCCGTCGCTGATCTTTCAGGCCGTCGGTGCCAGCATGCTGATGCGCGCGACGGCCCGCGCCATGTGAGGAGGAGGTCACACCCGCTTGCTGCGGAACGACACCACACGAACCCGGCGGCCTCTGCGCTCCGCAGATGTCACCGAAAGAAAATGCAGGTTGGCGCCGGTACCGTCACCCGCGAGATCTCCGCCAGCCGTCCTGTCTCAACGTCCCGGGCAAATACCACAACGCAATCCGAGTGCGTATTAGCAACCAGCAACGAGCGCTCATCCGGTGCCAGGGCGAAATGACGCGGATGGCGTCCGCCCGAGCCCACATGTTGCAAAGGCACCAGCACGTCACCTTCAACGCCGAAAACAGCGATGTTGTCCTGCCCGCGATTGCTCACATAAAGAAAGCGACCGTCGCGACTCAGGTGAATGTCTGCAGCAGAACTTGGCGCATCATTGCCAACCTCAAGGGCCGAGTATCTGCTCAATTCCAGCGGTCCTGCAGCAGTGAGCGCGAGTCTGGTGACTGTGCTGTCGAGTTCATTGACAAGGTACATGACGTCATCACATATACAAAAATGCCGCGGTCCAGCGCCAGGAGCGAGTCGCACAGTCTCACGCTCACCCGCGGCAACCTGACCGCCCCGTACGGCATAGCGCACCAACTCGTCGAGGCCGAGATCGGCCACGTACAGATGGCATCCGTCCACTGAGGGCACTGCACTGTGAACATGAGGGCTCGCCTGACGGACCGGATCCGTGCCCCGGCCGTGATGCGCAATCAGAGATCGCAGTCCACCAATCGCCCCGTCTTCGTCAAGCCCAAAGGTCGCGAGCGTTCCGCCGGCATAGTTGCTGACAACGAGATAGCCGCCGAGCGGATCCAGACTCAGGTGGCACGGGTCGCCGCCCATCGACGCGCAGCGACCTCGAAGACTGGTGTCCCCTGGACACCACCAGCCGATGCCGCCACTGTCCTGCGCGTAATCTCCTGTTTCAATGACGGTGTAGAAGATTGGCAGGGTTGGATGACCCGCGACAAAAGACGGGTTCTCTGCCTGCGTTGCCGCACCCAGCGTCACATCGCGCCCGTCGAACGAAGCCGCATACACGCCGAGAGACCCGGTGCCACCTTGACCATCGCTTGGGGTACCGGTTCGCGTATAGGTTCCGATCAGGAGATCGGCCATTGGGTTCCTCCTTTAGGTGCGCCATCAATTCTTGGGAGTCGGTTTGCAGACAGACCTCGCGCACTTTCTTGCAAGTAATCGCCGTGCAAGTAAATAGCCTTGCAGAAAATGGCGTTGCATCCCTGTACCAACACGCGAGCGCTGCCCCAGAACGGCGTTCTGGGGCAGGAACTAAACTACATCGCGAGGAAACAGCCCACAGGATAGTCCGAAATGTGGTCTCATATGCGCTCGGCAGTCCGGACAGCGACAGGGGAAACGCCGCAGACCTGTGCTGCTCTCGCGTGCAATCAGTGAGACCATTCCAACGCTGATGGTCGGGGGCGGCGACCTCGGCCATCACATAACGACCCACATCAACAAAAACCAGTGGATCCAGGAACATGTCGTCGGTGTTGTTGGCACCGAACAGACCGCTGAATGGGATGACAGCGCTCGCACAGAACAAGAACCTGATTGTGTGGCAGTCGGGTCGGTTCGTCGCGGCCTGCAAGGACCGGGTGGATGAGACCGGGATCTGAGACGCCATCAAGACCGACGCCTTCCAGATTCGAATCGGCACGCCCGCCTTCATTGAGAGCCGGCCATCTAAAACTATCCAAGCGCGCAGATGCGAAACAAAGAGGAGCCAGGAGATGACACAACTCGACCGACTCGAGGCCGAGAGCATTCACATCATGCGCGAGGTGGTCGCTCAGGCGGAGAACCCCGTCATGCTCTATTCGCTCGGCAAGGACTCTTCGGCAATGCTGCACCTCGCGCGGAAGGCGTTTTACCCGGCACCGCCACCATTTCCCCTGTTGCATGTGGATACGCGGTGGAAGTTCCAGGCGATGTATGAGTTTCGACACCAGATCGCCCGCGAGTCCGGTTTGGAACTCATCGTCCACATCAACCCGGACGGCATCGAAAAGAACATCAACCCCTTCGATCACGGCAGCGCTCTGCACACCGATATCATGAAAACCGAGGGCTTGCGCCAGGCACTCGACGCCCACGGCTTCGATGCCGCGTTCGGTGGCGCCCGACGCGACGAAGAAAAAAGCCGGGCCAAGGAACGAATCTTCAGTTTCCGCAATGCCGCACACCGCTGGGACCCCAAGAATCAACGGCCTGAGATCTGGAACCAGTACAACGGAGCAAAGTCGCCGGGCGAGAGCATTCGCGTATTCCCCATTTCCAACTGGACCGAACTCGACATCTGGCAGTACATTCATCGCGAGAACATTCCGATCGTGCCACTCTATTTTGCGGCTGAGCGCCCGGTCGTGACGCGCGATGGCTTGCTGATCATGGTCGATGACGACCGCATGAGACTTCAGCCTGACGAAAAGGTGGAGATGCAACGCGTTCGTTTTCGAACGCTTGGCTGCTACCCACTGACGGGCGCAGTGCCGTCCGACGCGACGACTCTGCCAGAGGTGATTCTCGAACTGCTGGCCAGCCATGTCAGCGAACGCCAGGGACGCGCAATCGATGCCGACTCGGCTGGATCCATGGAGAAGAAAAAGCAAGAGGGTTACTTCTGATGAGCGCTATCGATTCCGAACTGATGTCTGCCGATGACCGAATCGCCGAGTACATCGCCCACCAGAACAGCCTGGACCTCCTGCGCTTCATCGCCTGCGGCAGCGTCGACGATGGCAAAAGTACGCTGATAGGACGTATGTTGTACGAGGCACAACTGGTCTTCGACGACCAGGTAGCGAGCTTGAAGGATGACTCAGTTCGCTTCGGCACCCAGGCTGGCGAAATCGACTACGCCCTCCTGATGGATGGCTTGATGGCAGAACGTGAGCAAGGCATAACAATTGACGTCGCCTATCGCTTCTTCAGCACCGATCACCGTAAATTCATTGTTGCAGACACGCCCGGGCATGAACAGTACACGCGCAACATGATCACGGGGGCATCGACCGCCGATGTTTCGATCATCCTTGTCGACGCCAGTCACGGCATCCTCAACCAGACCCGCCGACACTCGTTCATTTCATCGCTCCTCGGTATCCGCCACGTTGTGCTCGCCATCAACAAGATGGATCTTGTCGACTACGATCGCACGGTCTTTGATGACATCGTCGCCACCTATGAAGCGTTTGCTGAGAACATGAGTTTCACGACCATTACGCCGATACCGCTATCTGCGCTCAAGGGCGACAACATCATCGAACGCTCGACAGCGACGTCCTGGTACTCGGGACCAACCCTGCTTCGTTTCCTTGAAACAGTCGAGATAGCCGGACACGACGACACCAAACCGTTTCGATTTCCAGTGCAGTGGGTTAACCGCCCCAACGCTGACTTCCGGGGCTATGCCGGCACCGTCGCGGCAGGCCAGATCGCTCCGGGTGACGACGTTCGGGTTCTGCCTTCAGGCGAAACAGCGAAAGTTGATGAGATCATTCTCTACGACAGCAAGCTGGATAAAGCGACGCCGGCCCAAGCGGTCACCATCACGCTCGACCGGGACATCGATGTCTCCCGGGGCGACGTCATCGTCGCGGCGGCGGAGCCTGCTGAGGTCGCCGACCAGTTCGAGGCAACGCTCGTCTGGATGGATGCTGAGCCCGGTTTCATCGGCCGCACCTACAGCTTCAAGATCGGCACCACACTCGTCAACGCAACGATTACCGAAATCAAGTTCAAGTACGACATCAATACGTTCGGCCAGATATCGAGCCGAGAACTCAATGCGAACGACATCGCCGAGGTCAAATTGCGCCTCGACAAGGCAGTTGCATTTGAGAACTTCCGCGACTGTGCAGGCCTCGGCTCATTCGTCCTTATCGATCGCTATTCGAACGCGACCGTCAGTGCCGGGATGATCAATTTTGCCCTCCGACGCTCACAAAACGTGCATCGGCAAGCGGTCGTCATCAACAAAGCCGCACGTGCCAACCTCAATGGCCACAAGGCACGCGTCATCTGGTTTACGGGCTTATCGGGCTCCGGCAAATCAACGATCTCGGATGCCCTTGAGCAGACCCTGCATGACCAGGGGATACGTACCTACATTCTGGATGGGGACAACGTTCGCCACGGCCTCAACAATGACCTCGGCTTCACCGATGCAGATCGTGTCGAGAATATCCGCAGAATCGCCGAAGTCGCAAAACTCATGGTGGACGCAGGAATCGTCGTCCTGACCGCCTTCATCTCACCCTTTCGCTCGGAGCGTGACATGGCGCGATCAATGTTCGAGGCGGGCGAATTCCTTGAGGTCCATGTGGACGTTCCCCTTGACGTTGCCGAGCAACGCGATCCGAAGGGCCTGTACAGGAAGGCTCGCCGCGGCGAGCTACCCAACTTCACGGGAATAGATAGCAAATACGAAGAACCCCTGGACGCGGAGATCGTCCTCAAAACGGGCGAAAGCGACCTCGCCGAGTGCCTCGAAATACTGATGGAAACACTGGGTGGCGTCATCGCCGAACAAACGAACGAAGGACCAAAATCATGAGTGAACAATCAGCAGCGCTGCCAGAACAAGACTCGCGATTGCGCAGCCTCGCCAAAGCGTTGTCATGGCGAGTAGTAGCGACGACGACGACGACCGCCGTGATCGCATTTTTCGTCACCGGAAGACTCGAAACAGCACTATTGATCGGCCGCGTTACAGCATTATTGATCGGCAGCGTTGAATTCGTCATGAAATTTGTGATCTTTTATGGCCACGAAAAAGCCTGGCAGCTGATGCCGCGCTTGTCCTCACGCTTGCTGAGGCTGAACGTGCAGACCGGCGCATAAAGCGCATGATGGGGCGAGGCGGGCGCGAGCCCTACCCCACAAGCAGGCCACGAAGAGCCCACGCGACAGCCATGAAATTCAAGCGCTCCGTGAATTCAGGTGATCCATAAAAATGAAGTGATACAGGGGAAGAGATCTTTGAAAAACCCGATGCTCCGAGCGCTACTCACTGCCACGCTGGCAACGACACTACTCGTTGGTTGCGGGGGCTCATCGGACTCTGCGGAACCGCAGGACATTACGGGTTTCCTGGCCAACACGACCGCTTTTCAGGAGCAGGGGCAGTTTCGGGCGGCCACAATCGAAGCACGCAACGCGATTCAGTCGGCACCGGACGACGAACGGGGGCACGTTGCGCTCGCAAAAGTCATGATCGCGCTCGGGCAACAACGTGAAGCCGTCAAGAGTCTTGAGGCAATCAAGGGCGTTGGCGTTGATTACATCCTGACGTTGGGACGCGCCTATCTGATGTCAGCGAAGACTCGATCCACAGAGGAGCTTCTGGATAAGCACCCGGATAGTTTCTACGCCGACGAAGAATTGAAATATACGCTCCTGCGCGGCGAACTCCTCCTTGCCAAAGTCAGTTTTTTCGAGGCCGAGAAGAACTTTCTGCGCGTTCTCGAAATGAACCCGAACCACACAACCGCCTCGATCGGTATTGCCTCACTCGCCCTCAACCAGGGTGACGCCGACAAGTCACGCGCAACGCTGAAAACACTGCTCGACGCCGAACCTGAAAATGCGCGAGCCCTGTTATTTCTCAGCGCCCTCGAGACCCGCGACGGCAATCTGGTGGAAGCAGAGGACCTGCTGGTCAACGCCATGTCAGGCGCGCAAAACGCGGACATCATGACCCCGCTCCGATTCGCAATTATCACGGCACTCCACGACAACCTGACGCGACAGGGAAAAACCGGCGAAGCCCCGCTTTACTCGGAACTGCTGGCGGATACAACGCAGGAGTCCAATGAGGTCAATGACAAGTTGACAGCGGCCATGGAAGCGATTGGCGCGAGCAATTTCACCGAAGCCAGACGCCTGCTGTCTGAAGTGCAGTCTGTTGCACCAACCTCTGAGCGTGCCGGCACCATGCTCGGGGTCATCGAGTACCTGGAAGGCAACAACGACGAAGCGATCCGCCAGTTTGAACAGTATGTCGACCCCGAAGTCGCATCGCCAACTGCCCTGCAGATCTACGCGATGGCTGAGCTCAAACTGAACCAGCCGAACCGCTTCCTGGCCAGACTTGAAAAAGACATCGACAATGCCACCGACAGCAAATTAGTCACGCTATACGGCATCGCATCCATTAGCGCCGGTGAATTGGATCAGGGCGAGAAGTACCTCCTCAAAGCCATCGATCTCGAACCGGAAGACGGTCGCAACAGGCTTCCACTGGTGCGCCTTTACAACGACAAGGGCACCCCGGACAAGGCTCTCGAACAGCTAAGAAAGGCGTTCGAGCATCAACCACAGGATGCGATGGTCCAGGGTACTCTGGTTCAGCAGCTTCTCGGCATGGGCCTCACGAGCGAGGCAAAAGACACCATACAGGGCCTCAGATCCGGTTACCCCGAGTCCGCGGGAAGCCAGCTCCTCGTGTCGAGTTTTCAGCTATCTCAGGGCGAATTTGATGACGCGGCGTCGGTCGCCCGAAAAGCGCTGACCCTTGAGAACTCATCCCGTGCTTATCAGTTGTTGGCGCGCGTCAGCCTTGCCCGCGAAGACTATAGCGGGGCCTTGCAGGAGTACCGCCAGATCACCCAGCGGTATCCGGAGGACCCAGACGGATACAAAGGCATCATTACATCTTACGAGCTGATGAAGCAGGCGCAGACCGGCATCGACGAGGTCAAACGGCTCGCAAAAGAGGGTGATTCGGCGTCCCCGATCCTGGTGCTGTCCGAGTATTACGGCCGTAATTCGGACTTTGAACAGGCATTCGCTGTCCTCAAGGATCTCGAAGAACGAAATCCAGTTGAGGCGGCGCGTCTGACGCGCGCCCTGCTAGCCACGAAGGCGAACGCCGCCTTTCGGAAAGGCGACTATAGTGAGAGCCGGACTGCCGTCATGGAGGCGATCTCCAGTGCGCGAGACGACCCGCAGTAGCTCGCACTGCTGACGACGATAGAGATCTCAGCTGGCGAATTAAACGAAGCGGACAAGGTACTTCAACGGCTGCGCGGGTTTACCCCCGATGCCCCAGTCACTGCGATGCTGACGGCCGACATTGCGACCAAGCGCGGCAACCACAAAGCCGCGCTCCCTGCCTATCGCCAGGCATGGGACAAGGCACCCTCGGACCAGATCGGGATGAAGCTGTATTCATCCATGCGAGAAAATGGCGAACCCGACGCGACATTCGCCGGTTTTTTCGATGATTGGGCCGAGAAGATCCCCGGCCAACTCGGCACGATGACCCGAGCTGGCCATGACCTTGAGAACGGTGACCTCAGTCGTGCGCAAAGTAGTTATCAAGCCCTGGTGGCTGTAAATCCCAACAACGCCATCGCTTACAACAACCTCGCGTGGACCTACGGTGAGGACGCGCTTACCGAGTCACTCAAGGCGAGCCAACGCGCCTATGACCTAGCACCACAAAGCGGTGAGATCCTCGACACATACGGTTGGTTCCTCTACAAGAGTGATGATATCAAAAAGGGCCTATAACTGCTAGCCGAAGCCTTGAAGCTGTCGCCTGACAACCAGGAAATCGCCGATCACGTCAAGGAAGTTTCGAGCAAGTAACTCTGGTTGTTCGTACCAAAGTTGTCAGCCTGACGATTCCCGGGAGTCGGTTTGCAAGCAAACCTCGCGCACTCTTTTTTTGGATTTTTGCGGAT
>CAVOBC010000026.1:0-22901 GCA_963693635.1 Gammaproteobacteria bacterium
CAGACGAGGTTGCAAACCTGCTCGGCTATCTTCTTTCGTTGCGGGGTGAATTATGAAAAGGGTGAGCAGCTTCGCGCTGGTCGTTAGCTTCTGGTGTGTCGCAGGGGCCGCCTATGGCGCCGGCTTTGAGCGGATGCTGAACGCGGCGGATGAGCCGGAGAACTGGCTGACGTTTAACGGCAATTACAACAGCCAGCGCCACAGCGGCTTGTCACAGTTGACGACCCGCAATGTCCATCGCCTGGAACTGAAGTGGCAGGTGCAGAACCAGGTGTTCGGTGCCTGGCAGTCGAGTCCTGTCGTTGCGGATGGGATCATGTATGTGACCCAGCGGCCGAACGACGTGATGGCGCTGGACGCGAAAACCGGTCGCGTCTTCTGGGTGTATCAGCACACGCCCGACCCCCGTGCGCAGGTCTGTTGCGGGGCCAATAACCGTGGCGTTGCCCTGCTCGATGACAAGGTCTTCACGGGTACGCTGGACGGGCGCCTCGTCGCACTGGATCGCGTCACCGGCAAGCCGGTGTGGAATGTCGAGGTCGGTGATGTCACTCAGGCTTACTCGATCACGATGGCGCCGCTTGTTGTGAAAGACAAGGTGATTGTCGGCGTGGGTGGTGGCGAGTTCGGTATCCGTGGATATGTCGTTGCCTATGATGCCGACACGGGCAAGCAAGCATGGAAGTTTTATACGATTCCGGGACCGGGCGAACCGGGGCACGACTCATGGGAGGGTGACGATTGGGAACACGGCGGTGCGCCCGTGTGGATCACCGGATCGTTTGATCCCGACCTCAATCTGACTTACTGGGGTGTCGGCAATCCCGGTCCGGACTGGAACGCGGGGCAACGCCCAGGCGACAACCTGTACTCGGACTCTGTGATTGCGCTCGACGCGGATACCGGCGAGTTGAAGTGGCACTTTCAGTTCACACCTAACGACGCCTATGACTACGACGCCGTGCAGGTGCCCATTCTCGTGGACCGCAAGTGGCACGGCCAGGACCGCAAGTTGATGCTGTGGGCCAACCGTAACGGCTACTTCTACGTGTTGGATCGCGTGACCGGTCAGTTTCTGCTGGGCGAACCCTTCGTCAGGGTGAACTGGTCGAGTGGCCTCGATGACAACGGGCGACCAATCCCGACACCGCAACCAGCAGGCATGCCAACCTGGCCTGGCAATCAAGGCGGAACGAACTGGTATCCCCCGTCTTACAGTCCCCGCACGGGACTTTTTTACGTCGCCGCGTGGGAGGATTACGCCACAATCTATGCGCCACTTGAGCAAGAGCAGGAATACGAAGCGGGCAGTTTGTTTCTTGGTGGCGGCTTTACGGTCGTGGCACCTGTCATTGGTGCCCCCACGATTGGCATCGGCCGCACAACGCCGATCAATAACTGGACCGATGCGGTCGGTCATGCCTCCCTCAAAGCCATCGATCCGGAAACCGGCAAACCCGCGTGGGTATATGATCAGTTTGATGTCAGCGACAGCGGCATGCTCACCACCACAACCAACCTCCTGTTCACGGGGGGCCGTGAAGGCTATTTTCATGCAATTGATGCGCGTAACGGCAAGTTGCTGTGGAAGATTAGCCTGGGTGGCCAGATCGTGATGGCCCCGATTACCTGGGCGGTTGACGGCGTTCAGTATGTCACCGTCATCTCGGGTAATGCGATGGCCACGTTTGCCTTGAGGGGAAGGCGGTAGGGCCGAACCGTCGTCCCCTGCTGAGAATGGGCCGCGGCCAAGAACGACAGAACGTTAAGCGAGAGATCAGGTAATGCCCCGAACTCGCGGCCACCCGCACATCGACATGATTCAGCGTTACTACGTCGGCTGCAACACGGCGGACTTCGATCTCATGGTGAGTACCTTCACGCCTGATGTGGTGCACTACTTCGTCGACCACGGTGCGGTCACGGGTGCCGAGGGCCTCGCCAATTACTGGTGCAAGGTGGGTCCGCGCACCCAGGCCGACTGGCAACTTGATCATGCGATCGTCCAGATAGATGAGGTGGTCATCGAGTGGAGTATGCGCTGGGTACCGGCCCCGACCGGTGTCGCCGAGATTCTGCGGGGCGCGGAGTGGTACGAGTTTGAAGATGGCCGCATTCGCGAGATCCGCTCGTATCACAACAACCACTTCCTGCAGAACCCGGCAAACCGGGAACTGTGGGATTTCGATTACGCGGGACGCGGTTACCGAACGACGTAATCAGCCTCGTTCAATTTAGTTTCGTGAACTGAATCTGGAGAATACCGATGGCAATCAGAGTGGGCCTCATTGGTGCCGGTGGAAACACCCGTGCCCGACACATCCCTGGCTTTCAAGCGATCGATGACGTCGAATTGGTCGCGGTCTGTAACCGCAGTCGCGAGTCAGGCCAGCGGGTCGCCGACGAGTTTGGCATCGACCGCGTGTTCGATGACTGGCAGGCGCTGGTCGCAGATGATGGTGTCGATGCCATCTGCGTTGGCACGTGGCCCTACATGCACCATCCCATAACGCTTGCCGCGCTCGCTGCGGACAAGCATTTGCTGACCGAAGCGCGGCTCGCAATGGACCTCGGGCAAGCACGGGAGTTGCTGGCGGCGAGCGAAGCGTCGGATCGCGTTGCGATGGTGGTGCCCGCGCCCTTCTTTCTGAAGTATGAGCCGACCGTCCTCGCGATGATTGATGCCGGCGAATTTGGTGAGTTGCGCGAGATCCATGTGCGCGGCATGGGCGGCGGCCACGCGCCCGATGCGCCCATTGCCTGGCGTGGCCGGCGAGCACTGTCGGGCAACAACATCATGTCGTTGGGCATCCTGAATGAGACCGTGCGGCGCTATGCCGGCCACGAATCGTCAGTGATGGCACACGGCAAGATATACACGACCAGGCGCGTGGACCCTGAGACTGGCGCGATGGCGGAGGTAGACGTGCCCGAGAGCCTCGGTATTGTCGCAGAGCACGAATCGGGGGCAACGGCCGTCTATCATCTGAGTACCGTCGCACACCTCGGCGCTGGCGGCGCGATCGAGATCTACGGCACGAAAGCGTCACTCCGCTACGAGGGCAGCGAGGCGTTCATCGCCCGCAGTGACGAGTCCGCATGGCGTCCGGTTGAGGTCGCCCCTGGGATGGAAGGTGGTTGGCGGGTCGAGGAAGAATTCATAGCGGCGATCCGCGATGGTGCGCCGATCACGCACACGACGTTTGCTGACGCCGTGCGCTATATGGAGTTCACCGAGGCCGTGCGGCTGAGCCTGACCGAAGAGCGCAAGGTTCACCTGCCGCTCGGGTAACAGTTCGCCGCGTCCTGACCCGAGGTCAGCGTTCAGCGCCTGAGGTCAGGCAACCGGGTTTCCTCTGGCGCGTCGGTCGGGCTCTCGAAGTCCAGTCGATGGCCATCAGGGTTGGTTACCGACGTCACCCAAAGATTGTTGCCGACAAACGGCTCCTCGGGCTGAACGCCCTGCGCCACGAATTGGTGGTAAAGCGCAACCGCATCGTCGCAGAAGATGCAGAACACAACCCCTCCTCCTTTGCCGGGACTCGTCTCCTGGGGACGGTCGGGCTGGACCATGATGGCGACGGTGTTGAGTCGCAGCATGCACCAACGCAGGACTCCGTCGGGGCACCATGAGTTTTCCATCACGAATCCCAGGCCGCCCATGTAAAACGCGGTCTGGCGTCCATGTCCCTGACCTGCAGCAGTGGAACCATCTCGTTAGCACTCATGCGACCTCCTGTCGTAGCGGGTGCTTGTGGACTACATCATCGGCCACATCATCGGTCACGTGGCGACTCGCTGTCACGTTTCGCGGTGATGGTTGCAGCCCACGGGTAAACAGCCAACAATCCGGGCGAAAACAAATTCATGCAAATGTGGTGGGGAGACCGATGTCTAACAGTCGCGATGAATCGCTGAACGGACTGAGTGTTCTTGCGCTCGGCAACGCGGTGCCGACGCGCATCGCTGCGTGCTGGCTCGCTGAGTCGGGCGCGTGCGTGTCGCATTGGCGCGGCGATTGGCCAACGCCACCGACCGGTTCCGGAGAGGCTCGATTCGATCGCCAGACGCTGAGTCGTTGCGCGCCTGCGGATTTCAATAGCGATGCCCCATACGACGTGATTGTCACAGACACGGCGTCGCAATCGAGGGACTCTGGCAAGGTCCCTGCAGCCTTGCGAGCGGGCGCGGTCACGGTCGAGGTCACGTCTCCGTTACCGGTGCCAGCGACGTTTGACGAGGCGCTGATCCACGACATGATCCTGTGGTCGCGTTCGGGCCTTGGCTACTTGACGAGGGAGATCGACGCAGACTTTCAACTCGGCGGGCCGTGCCTGCCATGCAACCGGCAGGCCAGTATCCTCGCCGGGATCGCGGCGGCGACTGCGGGCGTCGCGATCAGCCTCGATGAGTCGGGTGCCGCAAAGCGACACATAGCGGTCGATCAACTTGAACTGCTCGCACTCATGCCGATGCAGCCGGTCGCATTTGCACAGCTTGACGGGCGCATCGTGGGCAAGCCATCAGCGCACCCCGCGCCACGTATGCCGGGCGGGACGGTCGCGACCGCCAATGGGATGGCCTTCGTGGCACCGGTCGAACCCGCGCACTGGGCAACGCTGCTTCGACTGATCGGAGGCCTCGATTCAGCAGCAGATCAGGTGGCCGACAACCCGGCAATTTTGCGAGAGGAAGTGGGTGTCATCGACGCGGCGATTCGGGCCTGGGCGAGACGCCTGACGTCCGAGGAACTCGCAGATCAGTGTCAGGCGGAGCACATTCCGGTTGCCCCAGTGTACCGGCCGGACCAGATGGTGACCGACGCGCACCTGCGCGCCCGGGCGTTTTTCCACGTGGACGGCGCAAGGCTTAATCCGCCCTGGCTCGCTTCGGTCGGCGCAAAGGCAGCGGTGCCTGAACGTGCGCCGGGCGCAGACATCCGACCTCCACCGTCGCCGAACGCGCGACGCCCGCTTGCCGGTCTGCGGGTGCTCGACCTGTCCTGGGCTTGGGCAGGACCGTTTGCCGCATCCATGCTCTCGGATCTGGGTGCGGAGGTGATTAACGTGGAGTGGCATCCCCGCGCGAGCAACTTGCGTCGCAATCCGCCCTTTGCCGGGCGCGACGCGACATCGAACAACACGGCTGCGTGGTGGAGCGCAAATCAACGCGGCAAGTTCTCCATTGGCGTTGACCTCAAGTCGGATGCAGGCAAGCAGATCGTCGCGGAGCTGGCGGCCGTGTCAGACGTGGTGGTCGAGAATTTCTCGCCTGGAACCGTTGATCGGCTGGGCGTCGGCTACGACGAACTGGTCAAGGCCAATCCCAGGCTCGTCTACGTGTCGCTGTCTGCGTTCGGCCAATCCGGGCCGCGGTCGCATTACATTGGTTATGGCACGCAGGTCTATGCAGCAGCCGGCGCGGGCTATGCCACGAGTCAGGACGGCGTCGCCTTCTCCCAGATGTTCATCCCCTACCCCGATCCCGTGTCTGGATTGGGCGGCGCATATGCGATGGCTGCGTATGTGCGCAATGCACGTCAGTCGGGTCGGCCTGCGAAGGTTGACGTTTCAGAACTGGAGGTGGTCGCGGCCGTAGTGCTTGAGCCGCTCCTGTCTGCGCTTGCCGACTTGTCTGAGCTTCCCGCCGTGTCTGCAGGTACCCCCGTGTCTGCAGGTGCAGGAGACCGCGGCGATGATCGCGCCCACGGGGCGGGCCAGTCAGTGCGGTACCGTGTGGTTACGACCCGAGACGAGTGCTTCGTGGTGCTCATCGCGCGTGAGGACAGAGAATGGCAGGCGTTTGCAGAGGTCTTGGGCGGCAGCGTCGATGGCATTGATGAAGCCGCGGCTGGTGTCGACGCAGATGCGCTGCTCGCCAACGTAGGCGATCGTGGACTCAACGCCTCGCTCATCGCCGACAGCAGCGATGTCCTGGCTGATCCGTGGCTCACGTCGCGCGGATTCTGGACCCCGGATCTCTCGCCCGAGGTCGCGCCCAGCGGCGCACTGATCGGCGGTTCAGTCTGGCACGTCGATGGCGAAAGGATGGCAATCTGGCGCGGCGCACCCCGATTGTTTGGCGACACGGGGCGGGTGCTTGGCGATCTGCTCGGGTATGACGAGGCTGCGATCGCGGCTTTGCTGGAGAGTGGCTCAGTTGCCTGACCGGTCGTTGGCTAAGCCAGCGCCCCGTAGGTCAGGTCCTGGAAGCGCTCGATCAGTCTTGCAGAAAATGGCGGTGCATCACTGCACCGCACTCGACTCTAGCAGCATCTCACGGTGCCGGATTGCCGCGCTGTCGCGCAGGGAACACCGAAGCATATTGCTTTAGTTCCAAGAAAGGGTGCTGAAAAAGTGCTTTCCTGCACTTTTTCAGAGTCGCGGGCCTCAGCCCGCTCGCGACAAATCAACGGCTTAACAATAGCGATTTGCGGCCGATACTATCCCAATCACAGGTCACGGCGGCGGCGACATCTCCGTCCAGAGCGGCGGTGAGGCCCCAAGGGCGAGAGCCAATCTCTACGACCTGACAGCCCGCGACTTGCACGCAAATGTCTTCATCGCAGCGTCCCGCCTTCTGGATGATCACCTTTGACTTCATGCCCCGCGTGTTGGGCAACTGTGCGCACCTCGCCGCATGGGTGCCGGTCATGCACGTAGCGACTGCGAGCGCGACACCGGACGCCGCGCCGCAGCTATGAATGCGGCTTCGTTCCTGGTGAGGGCAGCGAGTTCAGCGCCCAGCCTCGCTTGCAGGTCAGGTATCTCCACGCTGTATTGAGCGGCTTGCCGAATGGCATCGGCGACCTGCGGTTACATGATAGCGCCCCAAAACGGGTGTGAGTGGCGTGGGCGTTGATGAACGGGCGAGCGCCGATGTCGTCGTAGATAGTCACCGTCCGGTCACCGGTCCTGTGCCCTGCCAACCTTCGTCCAACCGGCTAGACCTTCTACCAAACCGGCTAGAGCTTTCTACCAAACCGGCTAGAGCTTTCTACCGAACCGGCTAGAGCTTTCTACCGAACCGGCTAGAGCCTCTTCCAAACCGCTAGACCCTCTTCCAAAACGGTGCGCGTTCTTTGACCGGATCAAGCAACGACCAGTCTCCCTGGTCAACATCATTCCCACCCGGAAAGGGTGGCTCTGATTTCATGTTGACGCTCTCAAGGACGCGGCCGTCCTGGTAGTACGCGTTGGCCGTGTAATAGATGAGCGTTTGCACGGCCTCGGTGCTCGCGGAATCTGACAAGAGCGCAATCTGGTCGGGCTCACCAAGCGCGGTGAGCGTCGCGCCGTTTCGAAGATGTGCCCGTGCGTTCAGTTCGTCGAGGTGTTTCTTCACGTCCTGTGCGCCCGCTTCCGTTTCGAGGACGAGTGCCAACAGGTTATCGAAAATGTCGCCATCGTCGGCACCGGGCACGCCGAATTCGGCGTCCGCCGGAATGAGCAAACCCGCGAGGATTCGCAGGGTTTGTTGATCGCCATCGGTCAGCGGGTTGCTCGAGCTGATGCTGTCGCTCATCGGCGTTTCCTCTCTTTAGTCCGCCAGTTCGTTAACTGCGCGCTTAGTCAAACAGGTTGGCGAGTCGTTGCTTCATGGAGTCTGCGACGTAGAGCGCAAGCGCCTGGATGGTACGGGTCGGATTGACCCCTGCGCTCGTAACAAAGAGGCTGCCATCAACGACAAACAGATTCTTTACGTCGTGACTGCGGCCCCATTCGTTGACGACCGACTTCGCGGGGTCCGTCCCCATTCTCGCGGTGCCCATCAGGTGCCAGCCGCCGCCGACAATCGGGTAGCCACCCTCGATATCGTGGGCACCGGCTGCTGTGAGTACCTCTTTGGCGCGCTCGATCGAGAACTCCAACATCTTCACGCTGTTCTCGCTCATGGTGTAGTCGAGCTTTGGTGCAGGGATGCCGTTCGAGTCCTTGAGATGCGGGTCGAGCGTTACCGTGTTGTGTTCTTCGGGCAAGTCCTCGCAAATCGCGACCATGCCGCAAGCGCGATTGACGACGGTCCGGTACGCCGCATGGTGGCCTTTGCCCCATGGCACTTTGCCCGTCATCATGTGGGTCAGAGCGGTCGTTACCGGTGCCGGGCCGCGATAGCCCTCGAAGGTGAAGCCGCGTACGAAGCCACGCGAATCCTCGGTCTCGTAGAACTCCTGACTCCAAATGCAGTCGTTGGGCCCGCGCGCACCATCCACCTCGTCATCGAAGTAGCCGATGATGTGGGAGTACGGGTGGAACATCAGGTTCTTGCCAACCAGGCCGCTGCTGTTGGCGAGTCCATCCGGAAACAGGGTCGATTTAGAGTTGAGCAGGATTCGTGGCGTGCCGATACCATTGCATGCCATCACCACGACCTCCGCCTTGATCTCGTGCTCAGCGCCCTCTGCATCGTAGTAGATCGCGCCGCTCGCCATGCCTTCATCGTTGACCGTGATTTCGCGAACTCTGCAGCGCGTTCGCAGTTCGACGCCGGCGCGAATGGCGTGGGGCCAAAACGTGATGTCGGTGCTGGCCTTTGCGCCCTGGGCGCAACCCGAGAGACACGAGCCCACGTTGATGCACGCGTCACGACCATCGTATGGTTCGGTCGCGATGGCGCTGTCCGAGGGCCACCAGTGCCAGTTGTTGGCGTTGAAGCCTGTCGCGAGTTTGGTGCCGGAGCGCCCGAGTGGCAGCGGCGGCATCAGGGACGGCTTGGCAGGATAGGCGGGATCGCCGGGCAGACCTGAGACGCCGGTCACACGATCGCTCTCATCGTAGTAAGGGGCGAGCGTCTCGTAGTCGATCGGCCAATCGTCACCGACGCCATCCAGCGTCTTGACGCGAAAGTCAGAGGGATGAAAACGTGGGAAGTGGCCCGCGTAGAGGATCGTGCCGCCACCGACACCGTTGAAGTTGGCGACCTTGATGGGCGAGCCTTCCTCGTTGATTGGATAGTCGGTCGTTCGGCCCCGGGTGTTCGGGCTGTGGCTGAACGGCCCGGCGGCGCGACGCTCCCAGTCCATGTGATTACTGGGATAGTCCGACTGCTTCATCCAGTCGCCCTGTTCGAGGCAAACGATGCGCATGCGGGTGTCTGCCATGCTATAGGCGAATGCGGCGCCCGATGCGCCAGCACCGACGATCAATACATCAACGGCATCTTCGGGCATGGATCCTCCTTTCATCAGACGCTGACCTTCAAGGGAAGGTATCGAATGACATCACTGTGAATGGATCGGTCGGTTGCGACCCTGACAAGTCCTGATTCTAAGCGACTGGCACAGGTGTGATCCAATGGCCGTTGACGATTGAAATCACCGGGACCTCTCATTGGGCAGAGATCATTGGCTGGAGGTCGGTCAACTTGGTCAACTGGAATACGATGCCTTCAGGATCGATGAAGTCTACAAGGCCGCTCTGTCTTTCCTACCTACGCCAGCTACGCGTGGTCAATTGACCGTTTGAGCACCTCGTTTCAGTTGCTGGATCTGTTGCGCAGGGGTCGTTCTGACCCTGCAGGTGATAATGACCTCAGACGCGCCTGATGGGTATGCTTGACCGGCCCACGAGCCGCCGGGAAGATGCGGGTGGAGTACAGAAGTACGCCGACGAAGAAGGGAACGAAGCCTTGCGGGTAGCGACACTTCTCGAACATCGACGGAGTTACCGTCATCGAAAATGGGCCCTTAAGATGGTAGAGATATCGATCATGAGACGTCGATGAATTGGGACGCTGTTGGTGCACTCGCGGAACTTGGCGGGGCGATTGGGGTCGTTGTGACCCTGATATACCTCGCTGGTCAGATTCGCACCCAAAACGCCGAAAGTCGCCTCAACGCGGTGAGCAATCTGACCGCACAGTACAACGCCTTCCTTGGCGACCAGGCGACAGACGATGCCCTGGCGGAACGGTTCCTGAGGGCCTGCGAAGATCTCAATACGCCCAATGAACAAGATTTCCTGCAGCTCTCGTCACGGCCTCATATCCCAATGGAGGGGACGCACGTTCAGAATCTATGAGGGTCTGTACTTTCACTACCTGGAAGATCGTCTCGATGAGGAGAATCCCACGGCGACTCTGTGCCCAGTAGAGTAAGGCCCAGACCTGAGACCCGCGAGTCCGGCGGGCAATTCAGGCGTGAGATCACGCTGCCCGTTGAAGCAACGCCAGAGCAAGGGGTGATTCCCGGCACTAGGCAAACGCTCGCTCGAGCACTTGCATTGGCCCAATGGCGGGCTTGCTTGACCGGCGCGCGACGCCCCGTAGATGATGCGCGCGCCACGACTGTTTGCCGAGATCCAACAACCTGCAGGGAGAGTAACGAGGACGATGGGTACCAACGCCGATTATCAGGGCCGGGTCGAAGATGACCGATTTATCACGGGCAACGGACGGTACGTTGCGGACCTTGCGCAGCATGGGCTAAGTCACGCCGTGCTGGTACGGTCGCCCTATGCCCACGCCAGACTGATCGACGTTGATGTTACAGAAGCTATAGCGGCGCCGGGTGTGCTGGGCGTCTTCACCGCAACGGATCTCGCGGCGGACGGGATTGGTGATCAGCCGTGTGGCGTCACGCATCCACGGCCCGACGGGCAAGAGGCCTTTCAGGCCTGCCGACGTGTCCTTGCGCGGGACAAGGTTCGGCATCTGGGTGAACCGATTGCGCTTGTGGTTGCGGAGTCGCTCGCAGCAGCCCACGCGGCGGCAGAGCTTGTACGCATCGACGTGGACGAACTGCCAGTGGTGACGGGATCGGAGGCGGCAAAAGAGTCAGGCGCAGCGCTCGTCTGGGCGGAGGTGCCCGGCAATGTTGCTTGCGTGTGGACCCGTGGCGATCTCGACGCGGTCGATGCGGCGCTTGCGGGTGCCCATCACGTGGCGAGGCTCGACTCCCAGGTATCCCGCGTCATCGCCCACACCATGGAGCCACGTGGCGTGCTCGCCTTTGTCGGCGATGACGGTCGCCTGACCGTGCATGCATCCACACAGAACCCTGCGCCCATGCGGGCGGGGCTTGCGGCCATGCTGGGGCTACCCGTTGATGACATCCATGTGCTTGCCGGCGACGTCGGTGGGTCATTCGGCATGAAGAGCGGTGTTTACCCGGAGGATGTACTCGTCTGCTGGGCGGCGCGGAAGGTGGGCCGCCCCGTCCGCTGGATCGCTGATCGCAGCGAGGGTTTCCTGGCCGATGAGCATGGACGAGACGTGCACATTCGCAGCAGCCTCGGGCTTGATGTCGACGGCCACTTTCTTGCGCTCAGAGTCGAGTGTGATATCAACATTGGCGCGTACCTGTCCGGCCGTTCGCTCGGCATGGTCGGCAATGCGGGCGGTATCGCCGGTATTTATCGCATCGGTGGGATCGCCGCAGAGATTCGCGCGATCCACACCCACACGCAGGTCACCGCGCCGTATCGTGGCGCGGGCCGGCCGGAAGCGACCTACGCCATCGAACGTGTGATCGACATTGCCGCGCGCGAGATGAACATCGACCCATTCGAGTTGCGCCGGCGAAATGTTGTGCCGCCCTCGGCGATGCCCTACGACACGGGCTTTACGTTCACCTACGACAGCGGCGAGTTTGAGCAGAATATGCTGCAAGCGGCGCGCATGGCTGACCGGGACGGTTTTGAGGCAAGGCGGCGGGAGGCGTCGGAACGCGGCAAGCTGCGCGGCCTCGGCATGGCCAATCCCATCGAAGCGGCGGGTGGCCCGGTCGCGAAGCCCGCGGGCGACAAGGCTCGATTGCAGGTCGCCCCTGATGGCACGGTGACACTCTTTTCTGGCTGCGTTACCGTTGGACAGGGCATCGAGACCACATTCTCGAACATGGTCGCTGAGGCGCTCGGCGTTGACCTTGCGCAGGTCAAGTATCTGCAGGGTGACACGGATCTCTTGTCCGGCGGCCGCGGCAATGGCGGGTCGAGCGCCGCACCGGTCGGCGCACCGTGCATCAGTATTACTATCGACAACCTGATTGAGGCGGGACTGGCATCGGCAGCAGAGATGCTGCAGGCCGAGTTGTCAGACGTCACGTTTGCAGACGGTTGTTATCTGGTGGCCGATACAGACCGGTCGGTCGGCCTTGTCGCCGTTGCAGCCTTCATGACTGAGCGCGGCAGCGACGGCTTGACGGCGACCGGGGCTTTCGACCCACCCGGTGTCACTTTTCCCAACGGCAGTCACCTGTGCGAAGTGGAGATTGATCCCGAAACCGGGACGATCGAGGTGGTCAACTACTGTGTCTGCGAGGATATTGGCCGGGTGCTTAACCCCACGCTCGCGGCGGGCCAGATGCACGGCGGCATCGTCCAGGGTGCTGGCCAGGCATTGCTTGAGCAGACGGTGCATGACCCTGACACCGGTCAACTGCTGACCGGGTCGTTCATGGACTACGCGATGCCGCGCGCAGATAACTTTCCACATTTTCAATTTGCAACGCGCGAGGTGTTGACGCCGGTCAACCCGCTCGGTGTGAAAGGTGTCGGTGAGGCGGGATCGGTAGGCTCTATTGCCGCGACCATCAATGCGGTTTGTGATGCACTCGCGCCGCTCGGCATCTACCACTTTGAGATGCCGGCGACCCCCGCCAGAATTTGGTCGGCAATTCAGGCGGTCAAATCCTGAAGGAGGAGAGACGGATGAGCATCATCATCAGGTCCGCGGTTATCGAAGACAAAGCCCGCTGCTATGACCTGCTTGAGACCCTGCGGGGGACAACGGGCGAAGCTGCAGCCGGGCAGAAGCTGCCTGTTGGTAACACGTTCGACCACCTGTTGCTCAAGCAACGTGGTGAGATCATCGTTGCCGACGAGGCCGGTGAGCTGCTCGGCATGGCGACGGTCAGCTACAACCTTGCGCTGCGCTACAGCGGCGAGTACTGCCAGTTAGAGGAATTGATTGTTGCGCCGGCCGCACGGGGCAAGAACATCGGGGGACTGCTCGTGCAGCGAACAGTTGAGAATGCCCGGGCGCGCGGTTGCGGTGAATTTGGTTTGTACCTCGTTGAATCGACCGAACACAATCGCCCGTTCTATGAGAAGTACGGATTCGTCGCCGTTGGCACCGAAATGCGCCAGGCGTTTGTATAGAGTTTTGTATAAGCAACGTCGCCGATAGATACCCAACACCAAACTGAAAACGCGCGAGGCAAGCGATGACTAAATGGGAATACAAGGTTCATGTGGTCGATAACGACGGCGATGGTGCCGACACGTTCTCGATTGATTACCTGAACGAGCTGGGCGAAGAAGGCTGGGAACTCCTGCATGTGAACCGCTTGCAGGGCATCAATGGCCAGGACAAGGTTGCCGAGGGGACCGCTGTACGCACGAAGCGGGTCGCGCTTTGGTTTAAGCGACCCAAGCAGGTCTGAGGCGGCATTGCCGTGCTGGCGTGTAGATGCCTCGTGGTGCGAGTGACGTGAGCGTGGCCCCGGGAACCGCTCAAGGCCCCGCGTCGAGGTCTATCAGGGAGCCTCAATGGTGCACAAGAAATGGTGCACAAGATGAGTGCATGGCACCCAGTTAGTTGAGAGGGATCGATCCTCACGGCAGGTCGATACCTTTAGTATCCCGGTCGCTCCCGCCCGCGTGAGCTTGCCGTTCCCGCTGGTCCTGCAATTCTCGCAACAGCGATTTGACCTCCAGCAGTTCGTTGTACACCCGCTTGAGTGATACATGGTTGGGATCCGCTTCGTCGACGGTCTGCTGTTCTTCTTCGAGCACGTTCACGACGATCCCGATCACCATGTTCAGGAACGCGAACGCGGTCAGGAAGATGAAGGACACGAAGTACGCCCAGGACCAGGGATAGACCGCCATGGTCTCGTACATCACGTCGGTCCAGTCCTCGAACGTCATGACTCGAAACAGCGTCAGCATCGAGATCGCAATGTCGCCCCACAGGACCGGATTGATGCGCTCAAAGAAGAGGCTGCCACTTGCTGCGTAGATGTAGAAGATGATGAACATCAGCGCCATGACATAGCCGAGGCGCGGCAGCGCCTTGAACAGCGAGTTCAACAACATGCGCAGTTCCGGGATGATGCTGACCATTCGCAGCACCCGAAACACCCGCACAAGCCGCGCAACCAGCACCATGTCGGTATTGTCGATGGGAATCAGGCTGACGGCGACGATCAGCGTGTCGAAGATATTCCAGGGGTTTTTGAAGAACGCTGATTTTGGACTCTCGGCCATGAAGCGAATCGTGATTTCGATGATGAAGACGACCGTTATGCCGAGATCGAGCAGGTGCACGGTGGTCATTACGAGCGGGTCAACCTCGTAAGTTTTGACGCCGACGAGCAGCGCCGAGGCGATGATGATGAGGATAATCATCGTCTCGAAGACTTTGTTGCTGCGTACGCGCTCGAACCGGGTCTGCCAGGTCAGCGCGGTGGGCTCGCGGGCCGGGCCACCCTTGTCGGGTGTAGAGTCATTAGGTGTGGGGCCATCAGGTGTGGGGTCATCACTTGAGGGGTCAGTCATCGTGGCAACTCCGGCATAAAAGCCGCGCATTATGGTGCGACGGCCGGGTCCCGCGAGACATCACGATTTGCTGTGATTTGCTCGAGCTAAGGGGTAAGTGAAACAATCGGGCGCGAGCAACGAGTCGTCGATAGCTACATTCAGGAAGGAACATGTTTGAAGATGTGAAAGCGCTGGCATTTGATGTGGGCGGCAGCGTGTTTGACTGGCAGACGGCCGTGAAGGCCAAAGCGAGGGAATTAGCCGCTACTCACGATGTCACGCTCGATGATCACGAATTCGCCCACACCTGGCGCCGCCGCATGTTCCAGATGCTCTCAGAAGTGCGAAAGGGCGACCGCGAACGGCTGAACGCTGATGAGATTCATCGCGTGGCGCTGGACGAGCTAGCGCCGAAATTCGGGATTCCGTTGACCGACGGCGAAAAGGACGACCTCACCCATGTCTGGCACCATATGGACGTATGGGACGACTTTCCGGCCGCGTTAACCCGGCTTCGTGGCTCCTATAAGGTCAATATTCTGTCGGTGCTCAGCTTCTCTATTCTGGTCGATTCGTCCAAACATGCGGGCATTAGCTGGGACGGGCTGATTTCGTGCGAGTTTCTGACCCACTACAAGCCGGAACCTGAAGCGTACCAACAGGGCGCGCGACTCCTGCGCTTGCCGCCGAATCAGGTGATGATGGTGGCCGTGCACCCGGGCGACCTGAGTGCGGCAGCGGCGGCTGGCATGCGCACCGGGTTCGTCAAACCCAAGGTTGATGAAGCCGGCAGTGCCGGAGATCCGTCTGGATTCGATATCCAGGCAGAAGACTACACAGACTTTGCCGAGCAGATGTGCGGCTGAGTTGGGGCCGTCGATGGCCAGGTCATGACTTGGCCGCAAGCCCAGATGGGCAGAGACTACCGATCAGATTGATCGAAAGAAGGAGCGCTGATGGAACCCGCCGATATTGATCAGGACCTTGCGGCATTGGTCTCGCCCCATCTTGCGGCGACCGGGGGGCCCATCACGGCGCTTCGCCAGGTGGCCGCGCGGTACGGACACATCAACAAGAAGCAGATCGAGCAGGTGGCCTGGCAATTCAACCTCAGTCAGGCGGAAGTGAAGGGCGTAGCCTCTTTTTACGATGATCTCTTCGTGACGCCGCAGGGTCGACATCGCGTCCGGGTGTGCACGGCGGAGGCCTGCCAGTCAGTGGGTGCCGGGGCCGTGCTCGCCGCCTGCGAAGACGCCGCTGGGCTTACCGGTGAAGGCACGACCGCCGATGGCAACATCACCCTGCAACCGGTTGCCTGTCTCGGGCTGTGCGCCTGCGGCCCGGCCGCGATGATCGATGGCAAGCTGCTCGGCCGGGTCACAGAAACGGCAATCCGTGACGCCATTGCGGCGCTTGGCGAATGAGTATGAGTATGAAAACTTACCTGCCACTCGACTCGGCGGCCGTGGCGCTTGGCGCTGACGACGTTGCCGCGGCAATTGCGGTTGAAGATGCAAGCATCGAACTCGTGCGGACCGGGTCTCGCGGCATGGTCTGGCTGGAACCGATGCTGGAGGTGGCAAGTAATGCAGGCCGGATTGGCTTCGGGCCCCTCACGCCCGCCGACGTTCCCGGCGTTCTGGCTGCAATTGGAAGCGGGAGCACCCATCCGCTCGCGCTCGGACTCGTCGAGGGTATTGACTACCTTGCGCGCCAGGACCGCAAGATATTCGCCCGCTGCGGCGTCAATGACCCGCTCGACTTCGACGCCTGGCAAAACGCTGGCGGGGGACAGGGGTTGACCGCTGCCCGCGCAATGTCGCCGGCCGAGGTGGTCGATGAGATCAAGGCATCGGGTCTGCGCGGTCGGGGCGGTGCGGGCTTCCCGGCCGGCATCAAATGGGCGACCGTGATCGACACGCCGGGTGAGCAGAAATACGTCGTCTGCAATGCAGATGAGGGGGACGCGGGCACCTTCTCTGACCGCATGATTATGGAGGGTGATCCGTTCTGCCTGATCGAGGGCATGGTCATCGCCGGGTACGCCACCGGCGCGACGGTTGGACACGTGTACCTGCGCAGCGAGTATCCAATCGCGGCCCAGGTTTTCGATGCGGCGCTTGTCGCTGCACGGGATCGCGGATTGCTGGGCGAGCATTTTGACCTGCAACTCTTTGTCGGCGCCGGATCCTATGTCTGCGGTGAGGAAACGGCGCTGCTCGAAAGCCTCGAGGGCAAGCGCGGGCAGATCCGGGCCAAACCGCCGCTACCAGCCATCGAGGGACTGTTTGGTTGCCCGACGCTCATTCACAATGCGATTAGTCTCGCGTCCGCACCGTGGATCCTGGCGGAGGGCGCAAGCGCTCACCAGGGGCGTGGCGTGGGGCGCTCGGTTGGAACGATGCCGTTTCAGTTGGCGGGTAATATCCGCTTCGGCGGGCTGGTCGAGGTGCCGCTCGGCATCACGCTGCGGGAGTTGATCAATGACTTCGGCGGTGGCACGCGTAGCGGCCGGCCGCTACGCGCCGTGCAAATCGCCGGTCCGCTGGGTGCCTATCTTCCGGACTCGATGCTCGATTTGGCAATGGACTACGAAGCGCTCGCGGAATATGGCTACGGTATTGGCCACGGCGGCGTCATCGTGTTTGATGACACGGTCGATCTTGCAAACCAGGCCCGGTACGCGTTTGCGTTTTGCGCGGTTGAATCCTGCGGCAAATGCACGCCTTGTCGCGTGGGCGCAGTCCGGGGGGTGGAAACGATGGACCGACTGATCGCGGCGGATGGTGACGATTCGCGTCGGCCCCACCGACAGTTGCTTCAGGACCTGTGTGAGGTCATGGTAGACGGTTCACTCTGTGCCATGGGCGGCATGACGCCGGTCCCCGTGATGAGCGCGATGAAGCATTTCCCTGAAGATTTCTCCTGACGGTCCGGCGAAGGGACCAGCGAGGCCTGCGATGACACTGCTCAAAGAGACCGATTTCGGCACGCCGCGGATGTTTGACCCGTCGGAGCGTGCGATTCCATCAGACGTGCCTGAGGTGGGGCTGGTGATCGACGGCGTCGAAGTCTCGGTGCCGGAAGGCACGTCGGTCATGCGCGCGGCGGCCGAGGCAGGGATCAACATCCCCCGGCTGTGCGCGACAGACACGTTAGAGGCGTTTGGCTCCTGCCGTCTGTGTCTGGTCGAAATCGAAGGTGTTAAGGGCACGCCGAGTTCCTGCACCACGCCCGCCCGCGAGGGCATGCAGGTCGTGACCGAGAATCCGCGGCTTAACCGCCTCCGCAAAGGCGTGATGGAGCTTTATATCTCGGACCATCCTCTGGATTGTCTTACCTGCGCGACTAACGGTGACTGCGAACTTCAGGACATGGCCGGCGCTGTCGGTCTGCGGGACGTACGGTATGGCTTTGCCGGCGAGAATCATCTAGCGGCAGAAAAGGACACGTCGAACCCCTATTTCACGTTCGATCCGTCCAAATGCATCGTATGTTCGCGCTGCGTGCGAGCGTGCGATGAGGTCCAGGGGACCCTTGCCCTCACCGTTGAAGGCCGCGGCTTTGAATCGAAGATTGCGACCAGCGGCGACGGCTTCTTTGACTCCGAATGCGTCTCGTGCGGCGCGTGTGTCCAGGCCTGCCCGACCGCGACGTTAATGGAGAACTCGGTCATCGATCAGGGCGTGCCGGACCGGACCGTGCTCACTACGTGCGCGTATTGCGGGGTGGGTTGTTCATTTAAGGCAGAACTCAAGGGCGACACCGTCGTGCGCATGGTGCCCTACAAAGACGGCAAGGCGAATCACGGCCACAGTTGCATTAAAGGACGGTTTGCGTGGGGCTACGCAACGCACAAGGATCGTCAGACCAAGCCGCTTATCCGCGATCAGATCTCTGATCCCTGGCGTGAAGTCGATTGGGATGAAGCGATCGCGTTCACCGCCGGACGACTAAAGTCGATTCAGGCGACCCACGGCGTCAAGTCGATCGGCGGTGTTACGTCCTCACGCTGCACGATCGAAGAAATCTGGACGGTGATGAAACTCATCCGCGCAGGTTTCGGCAACAACAACGTGGACACGTGCGCGCGGGTTTGCCATTCGCCGACCGGCTACGGGCTGAAACAAACCTTCGGCGCGTCTGCTGGCACGCAGAATTTCGATTCGGTGATGCAAGCGGATGTGCTGATAGTCATTGGTGCCAATCCAACCGTAGCGCACCCGGTTTTCTCCTCACGTATGAAAAAACGCCTGCGCCAGGGTGCGGGCCTCATTGTCGTCGATCCCCGGGCGACGGCGATGGTGCGCAGCCCGCGCATCGAGGCGGACTATCACCTGGCTCTCAGGCCCGGAACCAATGTGCCCATCGTCAATGCGTTTGCGCATACCATCGTTGACGAGGGGCTGACAGATGAGGCATTTGTGGCGGAGCGCTGTGACACGGAGACCTTCAACGACTGGTTGTCGTTCATACGCAAAAAGGAGAATTCGCCGGAGCACGTGGAGACGGTGACGGGCGTCGCGGCGGCTGATATTCGGGCCGCGGCACGGTTGTATGCAGGTGCCAAGAACGGGGCCATCTACTATGGGCTGGGCGTCACCGAGCACTCACAGGGCTCGACGATGGTTATGGGGATGGCGAATCTTGCCATGCTGACCGGTAACATCGGCCGTGTGGGCGTGGGGGTCAATCCGCTGCGCGGCCAAAACAATGTTCAGGGATCCTGTGATGTCGGTTCCTTTCCGCACGAGTTGCCGGGCTATCGTCCGGTCGGTGACGACGATGTACGTGCCACCTTTGAGAACCATTGGGGCGTGACGCTGGACGGCGAACCGGGGCTGCGCATCCCTAACATGTTTGATATGGCGTGCGCCGGTGAATTCAAGGCGATGTACATTCAGGGCGAAGACTTCGCCCAGTCAGATCCCAACACGCTGCATGTGGAAGAAGCGCTGTCGTCGATGGAGTGCGTCATCGTTCAGGATCTCTTTCTGAATGAAACGGCACGCTTCGCCCATGTCTTCCTGCCGGGTACCTCGTTTCTTGAGAAAGACGGCACCTTCATTAACGCTGAGCGGCGGATCAACCGGGTGCGACCGGTAATGAAGCCGAAGACGGGTCTTGATGAATGGGCGATTCCGCAACGACTCGCCAACGCCATGGGCTATCCCATGAACTTCACATCGTCGGCTGAGATCATGGATGAGGTCGCAGCCCTGACACCCACGTTCGCGGGTGTGTCCTTCGACTTCCTTGACCGGGTTGGCAGCGTGCAGTGGCCGTGCAACGAAACTGCGCCGATGGGCACGCCCATCATGCACGTCGATCAATTCGTTCGTGGCAAGGGCCAGTTCATTACTACCGAGTTCGTTCCGACCGAGGAGCGAACGAATGCGCGTTTCCCACTGCTGCTAACGACCGGACGTCATCTTGAGCAGTATAACGTGGGTGCCCAGACACGCCGGACCAGTAATCTCGCCTGGCTGGACGAAGACCTGCTACAGATTCATCCATCGGATGCCGAAACGCGCGGCATTCGGGAGGGCGACTGGGTCGCCATTGCGTCGCGCATGGGCGAAATTACGCTGCGCGCGACATTGACCGAACGCATCATTCCGGGGGTGGTCTACACCACCTTCCACCATCCGGACTCCGGTACCAACGTGGTGACGACGGACCTCTCGGACTGGGCAACGAATTGTCCGGAGTACAAGGTCACGGCGGTGCAGGCGACGCCTGCCAATCACCGCTCGGAATGGCAGCAGGCGTACGATCAGAAGATTGCGATTGAAGTTGCCGACTGAGCGGCAACCGAGCAGCACCTATCGCATCAGCAGTTTCTCGCCTGCGGGTCGCGAGGAGCGTGATGATGTCGTCGCCGTCGAAGAGCCGCTTGAGATTCGTCTGCTGTGGGGGCCGGCGGAGAGCCGTCAACAACAGAGTATCTCGGTCACCATGCGCACGCCCGGAGACGATGAGGCGCTGGCGCTGGGGTTTCTCTTTGCCGAGGGCATCATCCCGAGCGGCGAGGTGGTTGTCGGCGTCAGTCATGTCGGACCGTTGCCCCCTGACCGGCTTGTCAGTAACACCGTGCAGGTTGAGATTAAACCGAATATCCGTATCGACGTACAGAAGCTGCTGCGCAATTTCTACACCAGTTCCAGTTGCGGTGTCTGCGGCAAGGCGTCGCTCGAGAGTCTGAATCGACAGGCTGTCTACCCGGTTCAAGAAGGCGGCGCACTGATTGCTCCGGACGTCCTCGGCTCGCTGCCGCAGACCTTGCGAGACGCGCAGGCGGTGTTTGCAACTACCGGAGGATTGCACGCGGCGGGTCTCTTTGATGAGACCGGCCAACTGCTCGACGTCTGTGAAGATATTGGGCGCCACAATGCCATGGACAAGTTGATTGGGCGCGCGATGAAGGCGCAGGCATTGCCGCTGCGCGCCCGTGTCATTATGTTGAGCGGCCGCGCGAGCTACGAGTTGTTGCAGAAAGCAATGATGGCCGGGTGCCCGGTGGTTGCGAGCGTCGGCGCGCCGTCCAGCCTTGCGGTTGATGTCGCAGAAGAGTTCGGCATATCCCTGATTGGGTTTCTGCGGCAGGATAGGTTCAACGTCTACGCGAATGCGCAGCGTATCGGTTAAAGGGCAGAAAGGGGGTTAACGGCCCGGCTCGAGACCGGAGGTGATCGTCCAGGAATCCTGGCAATCGGCCGGCCCTTGACGATACCGGGTCTCGCAATTACAAGATGAGATCGGCCAGCAGCTTGCGGTGGTGCCGCTCGTCGCCAAACTGGTACTGGCACCACAATGCGCGGCGTAAGAAAAGCTGCGCGTCACATTCGTAGGTGAAACCGAAACCGCCGTGAAACTGCACGGCCCGGTCGCCGGCGAACGCAAACGCTTCACTCGCCTGGGCTTTTGCCATGCGCAGCGCAATCTCAACTTCCTCGCTGCGGTCAGCGATGATGGTCGCGACGTGGTAGAGGTGTGAGCGGGCGCTTTCAAGTCCCATCAGAATATCGACAGTGGGATGCTTCAGGGACTGGAAGGAGCCGATGTACTTGTCAAAGGCCTTGCGCGTGGTCAGGTATTCTACGATGACGTCAAGCACGCCGGCGAGGCCGCCCGTCATTTCTGCAACCAGCAACAGCAACGCGGCATTGCGGATGTCGTCCAGGCACGCGGTTTCGAGCACATCGTCCGACGAGATGGTTATGCCATCGAGGTTTAACCGATAGCTGCGGCGGGTTTCGTCGATCACGGTTTCGCGGACGAGAGCGGTCTCTGCAATCTTGCTCCGCTCGATCAGGGCGAGTTGCACTTTGCCATCAATGCGAACTGTCGCAATAACAATCGACGCGCTGGCGGCGTCGGTTACGAACGTCTTGACGCCACCCAGCTTGACGTTGTCGCGGTCGTGGATGCCGAACGCCTCAGCGCTGTCGAGATTCCAGTTGCCGTTAGCCTCAACCGTTGCCACGGTACCGATTTCGCCGGCCGCGAGCCGTGGCAGCCACGCCCCTTTCTGCGCCTCGGTGCCGCCGTGAATCAGCGTTTGGATGGCGAGCGTGGTCGAACTGTACGGCGATGCCAAGAGGTGCCGGCCCATGGGCTCGACGATGGTTGCCACTTCAGCGAGGCCAAGGTCGAGACCGCCGTAGGCTTCCGGGATGGTGATACCCAGCCAACCGAGGTCGACCATTTCCTGCCAGATCGCGCGGTCAAAGCCATCATCTGCGTCGATGAGATCGCGGACACGCGAGATCGGTGATTGGGTGCGGCAATACTCTGTCGCGGTGTCCAGCATCATCGCCTGTTCTTCGGAGAACTCGATGGCCTGACGTGGTTTGGTTTGTTCGCTCATGCTGTTTTCCTGTGCTGCTAGAAAGGTGCTTGCCTGCACCTTTCTAGTGTCTCTGGTGTCGCCTGGTGTCGCGTCTAGTGCCGCGGGCTGCTTTTGAGCAGACTGTTAACCCTTCGGCAGGCCGAGGACCCGCTCGCCGACGATGTTGGCCTGAATCTGACTCGTGCCGCCGCCGATGGTGGCACTGAAAGAGTTGAAATATGTGCGCTGCCAGCGACCGCCGTCGATTGCGCGGGGCTCTCCCATGTAGAGCGCGCCGTTCGCGCCCTGCAGTGAGAGCGCGAACTGGCATAGCCGGCGCTTCCATTCGGTGCCGCGCAGCTTGCCGGAGAGCGCGATGGACTGCGGCCGTTCGGAGGTCAACGCGCGATGTCGGGCGCGGGCGCCGATCAGGCGGTTGCTGCGCTCCTCGATCAGAAATTTGACGAGTTCGTCCCGCGTCAGTGGATCTTCGATTGCCGGCCGACCGTCACGCTGGGCGTGGCGCGCCATGTCGACAACGTCTTTGCCCTCGATGTTGAAGCTCGCCGTACCGCCTGCCTGGCCGCCGG
>CAVOBC010000027.1:0-22131 GCA_963693635.1 Gammaproteobacteria bacterium
ACGCCGGCGCTGGCCAGTTGCTCCATTGCCTCGAACTTGGTCCGCGCGCGCGTCCACTCAGCCACGATCTCGTAAAGGACATCGGCGTGGGCGACCCGGTCCTGCGGCGCGGCAAAGCGCTCATCGACGGTCAGATCCGGGCGGTCTATCGCCGTGCAGAAGACATCCCATTGCCCGCCCGTGATCGGCATCACGTAAATCCAGTCGTTGGGTCCGAATGGAGTGCACGGGTATAGCTCGATTGGCGGCAGACCCGCACCGTTGCCGTTGCGCCCGGCCGCTTTGGTACCCCAGGCCGACGCCGTCGCGATTCGCGTACGCATAAAATAGGTCATGGCCTCCTGCATCGATATCTCGATGGATTGCCCTTCGCCGGTGCGCTCGCGCTGTATGAACGCCGCGAGTATCGCCATGCCGAGTTGCACCCCGGTCCCGGAGTCGCCGGTTGTCGGCCCGGGCAGCAGCGGACGACCGTCGGCTTCCCCGGTGACTGAAAAGGAGCCGGCGGCTGCTTGAGCAACCATGTCAAAGCTCTTGTAACCGGCCTTCGGACCATAGGTGCCAAAGCCCTTGAGTTGGGCGTAGATCAGCGTGGGATGCACGGCCTTCAGCGCTTCGTAGCCGATGTTCAGCCGGTCGACGACGCCGGGACCATAGTTCTCGACGAAAACATCGAAGCCGGGCAGCATTTTCAGAAAGAGATCGCGACCTTCGTCGCTGCGCAGATTAAGAGCGACGCTGCGCTTGTTCGCGTTCCAGTTGCAGAAATATGCCGAATAACCGCCGTCCTTACCGAGACCAACGTTGCGGCCCGGATCGCCGTTCTCGGGCGGTTCGATCTTGACGATCTCGGCCCCCAGCCAGGCAAGCGCCTGGGTGCAGGAGGTTCCCGCTTCGTACTGCGTCATATCGAGTACACGCATTCCATCCAGTGCTGCCATGGGTTCTCCGGGGTGTGGTGTCCGTGAATGGCGCGAACGCCGACGTTGCTGATTTGACGTCACCGTCGCCTGATCGGGGGCGTCAGTCAACTGTTGGCCCTTTGGTGTTGCGCCTGTTCGGCTAAGGGGACTCGCTGACTGGGTTGCAAGACGCAAGGATCACGCTACGGCCGCCGCGAATTCCACATAGAGGTCGCCGGGGATCGCGTGCTTGAGCTTCCAGGTGATCTGCATCGGCCGACTGGATTTATGGCGCACGTAGGTTGCAGGGCCCAGAAACCAGAAGCCCCGATCCCGCGTGCTCTTCCGGCAGAAGAGGAAAACGTGACTGCCGCGTTCCGCATGGTTGATGTAGCGTTTCCCGGTTGGACTCACGCTGGGGGTTGTCGACTGACTTTCCCAATGGATCAGGGTTGGGCTGATGGCGTAGTCACGGTATGCGGTGGTCGAAGTAAAACTGCTTGAGTTCTTATCGAAGGTGAATACGAACGCATCGACTTGCGGTTCCGGCAGCCATTTGACCCCCTCGCGCCATTGATCGACCCGAGCGCGTGAGTCTTCCTTGTTGCCGAGTGCCGTAAGAATTTCGTCGCGCCCATAGCGGGCATGAACGCGTAACGGGACGTCCGGAGATGCGCAGATTCCACTCAAGTCCGTTGACTTGCGCGGAATGAGTCAGATTGGAAGAACCGACAAAGCCGGTTGAATAACCTGAGTCTCGATGGAATAGCCACGCCTTGGCGTGCAGGCGAGTCATGCTGAGGTCATATGAGATTCGAACGTCGGCCCCGAGTGACTGGAGTTCCTCAAGCGCGGACTTTTCGGTTGATCCGGTGTAGATCGTAGTAAGGATGCGGAGGGGTTGCTCAGCCGTCGCTCGCGAACAGAATTGGCCAAGAGCGTCCAGGAAGGGCCGGATGCCGCTGCGCCTGACAAAGGCCATGATGATGCTAATTCGATCCGCCGAATCGATCTCGCTCAGCAACTGCGCACCGACCCGTGGCTCTCCTGGTGCATTCGTGAGTAGCGTCGTCTCTAGGAGTGGAACGTGGGGGCGACTGATTGAGCGTGGCTGCCCTGCAGCGTTTAGCGGTTTGATTGCCGTGAGGATCTCGCCAGGTGCAACGAGTTGGTCTCCGTTGACGTTGGTGACGCCGACGGTCTGGCCGATGACATTGAGGATGTCGCGCGTCAGGTTGAGAGCAGTAGTCACCCGCTCCCTGTCGACAATACCTGCCAGGGATCGGATGAGGACTTCGCTGACATGCAGCGGGACACGATCGCTGACGATGCCAGGTCCGATTCTGGACTGATCGACTCGTTCGGCGATGTGCCTCACGAGTTCTGCGACGCTCTCCGATATTAGGGCTTCGTAGAGGCCATCGACCGGGTTTTCTGGCATGGATGTTTCCCTGAATGGACAGCGGAGGGGGTGTCTCACGTATCTTCGCCCGAGGTTCAACATCATTCTGCCAGGCTTGTCGGCCCTGGTGCCAGTCCGCAAGCGATCGCGTCTGATGATCAGGTGAAGGAGTGTTCTTCCTCACGGCTATCCCGCATGATTCGTCGCCAGAGTCACCCCGACTTCAATAATCTACTGTCTTGCTGCACTACTGAAGCGCCCTTGAACCCCTTGCAAACGACCCGAGAAGAACACGCGTCGGCTGCGTTGTCGCAACCTACGCTCGCTGCGGTCTGTCGAGCGATCGAGACCGATGGCTACGCGGTCGTGGGCGGCCTGATCTCACCGGCATCACTCCGGGCGCGCAAAGCACTGGCGCGGACTCCTGGTTCGTGACATGGAGCCGGCAGACCAGGATCGATGCGACGCCGATCCGATGTTGCGCATGCTCGACAGCGGCGAACTGGGGGATGGCCGATTGGTTTTCCACGAAAGTGCGAAGTCTGCATTCAATGTGTCATCTGGCGGCAACGTGAACCGGAACGTACGATTCGTCGATGATCTGCAAACGGTGAATCACTTTGTCGAGGCGCATGCGGTCGGCGGCGCGAAGGTGTTGATGGGCGGGCCAATTGAGCCTGACCCGCAGAAAAGCGCGCCATCGTGAGGGCGGGTGGCAACGGACGACTGGTACGAGCATTCCTGACCGGCCGCGATGGCAAACCGCTCTTTGCGTCACGAGCGGTCTTGCTCAATTTTGCGCTGTTGGTCATGTGCGCCCAGTTTGCTTTCTCTGTGCTCGCGATGAGAGGCGCATTTCTGCCGCAGATGCTCGAACTTTGGCAGATCTCGAAGACCCAGTTCGGGTTGCTGATGTCGATCTACGGCGTCGTCCATAATGTGCTTTACGTGGCGCTCGCCTGGGCGCAGGACCGCTTCTCGCCGCGCGTGTTGATCTCCGCCAATCTTGTGCTTGGCGGCGTGACCACGTTCTTTCTGGGAACGACGAGTGACTTTGCGACGCTGTGCTTTCTGTTCGTGATGCTCGCGGTCTGGTGCGAGGGCGCGTTCTGGCCGGCGGTACTTGCGTCTGTCCGCAAGTCGACCCCAGATAGCAATCAGGGCAAGATCTTCGGGCTGCTGGAAGGTGGCCGCGGCTCGATTGAGCTATTGCAGAACGCGGGGACTGTCGCACTCTACGCTGCGCTCGGTTACAGCCTGATGGGCCTTGAAATCGCCTTCATGGTCAACGCGGTCATCATGATTTTTCTTGGCGTCGCCGCCTGGTTCAGATTGCCCGCAGACACGCTGCTCAAATCCGGTCCTGACTCCAAAAAAGCTAACCGGGAAGTCAGGGCGGGAATGTTTGCTACCCTGTCATTGCCCGAGGTTTGGCTGGCCGGGGTGACGGGATTCACGGTGTACCTTGCCTACACGACGATGCCGTTCTTCCTTACATTTCTGAACGAGGTCTACGCCCTCCCCGCGCTCGCGATTACGATTTTTGGTATCGCTTCGACCTCAGGCGGGCGTATCTCGATTGCCCTGCCTGCAGGTTTCATCGCAGACAGATTCTTCGGCGGCCCCAGCGGCGGCATGCGCTTTGGACTCTGTGTTGTTGCTGTGCTGTGTGGAGCGATGGTGCTCATGCCGGGTGACGCAGCTTACTACCCGTTTGCGATGTTGCTGTTGATCGGGCTCGCGTTCGCCTTCTTTTTCATGCGTGCGCTGTATTTCGCCCCGTTTGGCGAGATGGGTTTGCCCCCGCGATTCTCGGGCTCTGTGATCGCGGTGGCGTCATTTGTCATCTATCTGCCGTCCTCGTTTGCGTACGTCATGTGGGGCAGTATTCTCGACGCGAAGCCGGGGGCTCAGGGTTACAACCTGATGTTCGGGGTGCTGGTTGCAGTCGCCGTCGCCGGTGCGATCGTCGCAACGGTGCTCAAACGCCGGATCGACGGCGGCGCGTCAGATCGGATCGCTGCGCGTATGCAGGCGTTGGACGCGACACTCGAATTGGCAGGCGAAGAGCGCACGATGACGCCGCCTTAGGGCAAATTGCGCGCTCCCGATCAGAATTCCACCGTACTCGCCCGCACAGTTCGTCCCGCCTCATCACGAATCTGCAGGATCGCCCGCGATGCCTGCCAGTCGATTTCGATGATGCCGAAATTGGTGTCGTAGAAAGGATCGCCGACGCGGTTCGGACCCGGTTCGGCGGTGATCTCGTCGACGCTCACCAAGGCCGTGAGGGGCCGGTTGAGCGATGACGCTGTCACTTCCCACAAGGGTACATCGAGACGAGCGTCATCCAGGCGGTACATTGCCGATGAGTGGCGATCGCCCGAGATCAAAATGACGCCCTTCGTGTCGATTTCGCCGAGCAATGCGAGAAAGCGCTCTCGCTCCTTCGGCATGGTGCGCCACGCCTCCCAGTTGTGCCCGTCTGCGATCAACTGAATCGACGTTGCGATGATGCGCACGTCCGCAGGTTCTGCGAGCGCCGACGCGAGCCAGTTCCACTGGGCGTCGCCAAGCATGGATTGTTTGGGATCGTCCGTCGGCAGGTACCGGCCGCCAGCAGCCGGCGCTTCAGTTGGTCGATAAAGCGGGGTGCGGAAAAACCGTGTATCCAGCAGGATGAACTGCACGCGCTCGCCCCTGGGGCCCACCGTCCGTTTGAAATAGACGCCGTCCCGGCTCTGGCGCGGGTCGTCATCGGCGACCGCCCACACGTGCTGAAAGAGCGCCTGAGACGTCATCTTGTGCAGCCAGTCCCCGCCCGCATCGTTCAGGCCGAAATCGTGATCGTCCCAGGTCGCCAGGACCGGCACGCGTCGCCGCAGTGCTCGAAACGGTTTGGATTTCGCGAGGTCTGCATAGGCTGATCGCAAACTCGCCAGGCCTGGATCATCGCGCTCGTCTGCGGCATAAACATTGTCGCCGATAAACAGGAACACATCCGGCTGCGCTTTCTGGATGGTCGAATAGATGTGATCGGGTGAACTGCCATTGAAGCAGGAGCCGAAGGCAATGACGTCGACGCGCTCGTCCGAGAGGCTGAGTGATGGCATTGGCCGGGCAGGTGCGAAGTCATCGCCAGTCGCGCATAGCGCGAGCATGCCTGTGATAAGTAACAACATTGCGCGGATCAGCATGGCCTCGGTCCCCACTCGTGAGTCGCTAAGGACTCGTCTGCATCGTTAGAAAGTTCAATGGCACCTGGCAGGTTCAGTCAGCGTCTGGGACGGCGCCCGCTGCCATTGTGCCAGCCTCGATCAGTTGCTCAACTTCAGCGCTTGAGAAGCCAGCCTCACTCAATATTGCCTTGCCATGCTCACCGAGCCTGGGCGCGAGCGGGCGCAGGTTGACCGGTGTATCCATGAACTGGGCTGCCGGTCGTGGCTGACGCACGCGGCCGAGACCAGGATGGTCGTATTCATAGATCAGTTCGTTAACCTTGACCTGTTCCTGGGCGATCGCTTCAGGCCGGCTGAGGATGGGGGCGCACGGCACCTCGTTGGCATCCAGACGCTCAAGCCACTCGGCACTCGTCTTCGTGAGCAGCACCTCGGCCGTCAACTCGAGGCGCACGGCGCTGTTGCGAAATCGATCGGCCGTGTTTTTGAATCGCGGATCCTCCGCCAGTTCTGGACGGTCCAGCGCCTTGCACATGCCGCGCCACTCCTTGTTCGACATGGCGCCTGCCGTGATATAGCCGTCGGTGGTTTGATAGACAAGATCACGGCTCCTCTGACCGCGCGGGACTCGTTTGGCTTCATCACCGACCGTCGTCAGTCCGACGAGGCCCTCTGGCCAGAGGTACGAAATCATCACGTCGAGCATGGCGACCTTGATGTGCTGCCCGCGTCCCGTGCGTTCACGCGCGAGCAGGCCGGCGGTGATCGCCTGCGCTGCCGTCAGGCCCGTCGTTTTGTCCGGAATGACCGTGCGGACCATCCGCGGGCGGTCCTCGGCGTCGGCCGCCTGCAGATCCGCGAGTCCCGAGAGCGCCTGAATAACCGGGTCGTACACGCGCTTGTGGGCGTATGGGCCCTTCTCCCCGAAGCCGCTGATCGACACGAACAGGATTCGGGGATTGAGCGTGCAGATGACATCGGCACCCAGACCCATGCCTTCGATGGCGCCCGGGCGGAAGTTCTGCACAAACACGTCCGCCGTGCTGGCCAGTCGTTTGACGACTTCGACCCCCGCCTCGGTATGAAGATCGAGCGCAATCGATTTCTTGCCGTGATTGGCAGCGAGAAATCCGGCGGTTAGGCCGCCGCCACCCATGGAGCGCACCATCTCGCCGCCGAGCGGTTCGACCTTGATGACCTCTGCGCCCTGATCCGAGAGCAGGGACGTCGCGATGGGCCCGGACAGTACGCGGGACAGATCCAGCACGCGAAAGCCAGTGAGGGGACCGCTCATTGCGACTCCCCGGTCAGGTGGCCCGCATGGACATCGATGGCAATCTCAAACATCCTGGCGCAACTCCGTATAGATGGCGGACGGGAATCCTACGGTGAATGCCGCATGGGGTCGAGGCGACTGGCAGTGACCTCTGCGCTTTACCGCGATGTTTCCGATACCAGGCGACCGCCCGGTGCAGAACCGGAGAACCAGGCTGGCACGACCGTCACGAGCGTGATGAGCGTGATCAGCCAGAATGCGTCGCGATAGGCCAACATCGTGCTGAGCGTACTCACCGATTGCATCACGAATCCGAATGACATCTCGAAGCTCTGATAGCCAATCTGGCCGAGTTGAGCGAGTTGTTCCTGAGCAAGACGCAGTTGCTCCATGGTGCTGTGGTTCGCCCAGTTCTGCGTCGCGCTGACGTGGTCGAGGTGGACCGCCTCCCGCCGGGTCACAAACATCACCATCAAGTTGACCCCGAAGGCGCCGCCGAGTTGTCGCATGAAGTTGACGCAAGCCGAACCGTGGGGCATCAGGTGCAGTGGCAGCGCGTTCATGCAGACGGCATTCAGGCTGGGGAACAGACACGCCATGCCGATCCTGCCGAGCACATACCAGCCGACCAGTTGTGATATCGGTGTCATCGCATCTGCATAAGCCATGGGGATGTTCGATGCGGCGAATATCAGCAGTCCCGTTACGATCATGCGCCGCGGCGTCGCGATGTCAGACAGGTATCCGCAGATGGGGAACAGTACAGCCATGACCAGACCCGCCGGTGCCATGATCAGGCCACTGTCGGTCGGGATGAGACGAGACACGTACTGCGTGTAGAGCGGAAACACGTAGGTGGATGAGTACAGGACACCGCCGAAGATGAACGTGACGGTCGCGGCCGCCGTGAAGCGAACGTTCGTGAAGAGCCGCAGATCCAGCAGGGGATCAGGGCTTCGCAGTTCCCACAGCACCCAGCCGACGAAGGCTAGGCCCCCGACGACCAGCCAGACCGCCGCGTCAGGGTCGTAGACCCCCTCCCGCTGCAGTCGCGTGAGACCAATCAGAAACGCAATGATGTAGGTCGCCGCCAGCGCAAGGCCCTCCCAATCGAAGGTCGGACGCTCGGTCTGCGCCTCGCGTCCGGGAAAAAACACAAACGCGAGCAAGATGGCGGGCAGTACCGCAGGGATGGGTGCAATGAACACCCAACGCCATGACAGATTGTCAACCAGAAAGCCGCCCAGGGTCGGGCCAAGCGCGGGTGCCAGGATCGTGCCGACGCCCATCAGGCCCATCGCGAGACCACGGCTGCGCACCGGGAACACCTGGGCGATCAGGAGCATGGAGATCGGCTGCACCACGCCCGCCGCCGCACCCTGCACGGCACGGGTGAGAAGCAGCATTTCGGTATTTTGCGCGACGGCGCCCGCAAACGAGCTGATCACAAAGATGCTGAGACCCAGGCTGAAAGTACCGGCAATGCCCAGCACGCGGATCAGCCACGTATTCATCAGCATGGTAATCGTGCCGGCAGCGAGGAATGCCGTGGCGAGCCACTGGGCCTCGTCCGGTGACATGCCGAGGCTACCCATCATGTCGGGGATCGCGACGTTGATCACGGTTGCAGACAGCAACGTGGCAAACGAACCGAGCATGGCGATGCAGGTGACCCACCAGCGATAGCTGCCGCCGAACTGTTCGTACTTTGCGAGGACCGCCGGGCTAGCCTCGATACCCTCCGGAATCGTGCTCACCGGGACTTCGGTACTTTGACCTCAACCATCATCCCCGGCAGCAGGCGAGGGTCCGGCTCGTCGAGGTCGATGACGACTTCGACCCGCTGCGCGACTTTCGTGAAGTTGCCGCTTGGATTGGGATTAGGCATCAGCGCGAACTGACTGGTCGCAGCGTTTCCGATGCGACGAATCGTTGCGCTGCGAACCGTGTCGGGGTAGGCATCCACCGTCACCTCGACGGTGCCGCCCGGGGCAAGATGGCTGATATCGGTCTCCTTCACATTCGCCTTGATCCACTGCCGCGTGTGATCGTGCATGGCGAGCAGGCGCTGGCCAACGGCGACGTACTCACCGGCGTCAACGAAAAGCTCATCGACGATGCCATCGATCGGACTCTTGATCGCATGGTCGCCCAATTGTGCCCCGGCGCGCTTTGCCTCCAGCCGTTTTTGTGCCAGTGACGCGCCGAGGCTTGCAAGTTCTGAAGTGAGGACCTTGATCTCCGCGCGCTCGGATTCAACCTCGTGCAGGTCTGCAGACGCCGTGGCGACCAGTGCCTCGAAGCGTTTGATCCGCTGTTCCGCGGTTCGATATTGGTTGCGGGCCGCTTCCCAGTCTTGTTGCGACACCAGGTTTCGCCCTCGTAGCGTGCCGGCCCGCTGCCAATCCGACTCGGCGATTTCATATTCAGAGAGAGAGCCCGCCAACTCGGATTCGGCGCCAGCGAGTCGGGCCTCGGCGGCTTCCTGGCGACTCGTTGTGCGTGCGTCCACCAGTTCGATGCGCGCTCGCGTTGTGCCCGTGTCGGCCTCGAGTGCACGTACGGCGAGATCCAGTTCGTCCCGCCTCGACATCGCATCACGTTCGTCGATTTGCAGCAGGACGTCCCCCGTCGCAACGCCGGAACCCTCTGACGCTGGCACCGCGACCAGCCAACCGGGAACGCGCGAGCTGATCAGAACGATTTCTGCAGCGATCCGTGCGTCGACGACATATACATTCGTCAATCGGTCAAACAGCCACCAGGCGCCGAACGCCGCCATGAGCAATCCGGCACCGGCGATCGCCATCTGACGCACGGGCAGACGCCGCGCCGCGGGAGCGCTTTGCTGTACCGGTGGTGCCGGGTCTGGGTCGATACGGGCGAGTTCCGCCAAGATCAGGCTCCTGATGCGCTCACGTCACGCGAGGGGAAACATCCGAGCCCGGGTGGCACTCAAATGGAAGAACTGGAACCAGCTTCGGTGTGTCGGCCAGGTCCGTTTTGCGATGGACCGGCAGGGTATCAGGAAAATGGGTGGATGATCTGCGATCCGGCGCGAGGTCCCGCACTCCCCCGCCCCGCTGGTGAGATGTGCTTCTGTCACACTGATGGCCACCACGCGCCTGAGATCCTGCAAGGTCGATGTTGAACGCCGCTGATCCAGACACTGCAGACTGGCTTGACGCGACCCGGCCCGCCAGGCGCCGCCGGGGTTGGGTCGTGCTTTTCGTTTCGATTCTGACGATTGGTGTCTACACGATCGGCTGGCTCTACCGGTTGCAGCAGGAGCATCCCCGCCGACGGGGCGTCGATCCTGCCGCTGGCGTGTGGCTGGGTGTCTTCTGTTCGTTGACCATCGTGATGTTCGCCGTGCTCGGTATGAGCGGCTATGGCCAGTGGTCTGACTGGCGCGACGCATCGGGCCCACAGCAGTGGTTTTTCCTCGTGGGTCTCGGCGTCGCGCTGCTTTTCAATCTCTGGTTTGCCGTCAGCACGATGAAGCTAACGACCCGCTTTCAGTCGTTGTTACATCAGCCACCGGGTGCGCCGGTCCCAATGCTGCAGCGATTCTTATTGGTCGCGGGTGTTGTTGCGGAAGCCATCGCCGTTGTTGGCCCGGCGCTCATCGAGGTCGATCTGGTGCCGGTTCCGACGACGCTTGCAGTCGTGCCAGACGTGCTCGGCAGCCTCGGCACGGGCAGCCTCTTCGCATGGGCGATCGTATTGCATCGACAGGCAAATGAGTTGGCAGCGGCAGACGAGGCGAAAGACCGCAGCGAAGACTGAATGCGGGCTTACGTGGTCTATGATGCGCAAAACACGACCGCAAGGGCAGGCATGAGAATAGGCATCAACGGCACCGGACTCGTTCAGAAGGCGTCTGTTATAGCGATCAAAGAAGACGCGGAACGCGCAAGGGCCGATGGTTTTGCGAGCTATTGGCTCGCCGAGCACCCAACCGGCGGCTTCGATGCACTCACCGTGTTGGCACTGGTTGGATCAGAAGTGCCGGATATCGAGCTGGGCACGGCGATCGTGCCGACGTTTCCGCGCCACCCGATGGTGCTTGCCGGGCAGGTCCTGACCGCGCAGTCGGTGATCGGCAACAGGCTGACCCTGGGCGTCGGGCTTTCGCACGAGGTCATGATGGCGCAACTCGGCGTCGACTTCGGCAAACCGGTGCGGCATCTGCGCGAGTATCTGTCGATTCTTCTACCGCTGCTACATGACGGGGAAGTCTCGTTCCAGGGTGAAACCCTGTCGTGTGAAGGCAAGATATTCCAAAAACCTGACGTTCCGCCTGCGGTGCTGGTCGCTGCGCTCGGCCCGCAAACCCTGCGCGTCGCTGGCCACAGGACCGATGGCACGACGCTCGCCTGGGTGGGACCGAAAACGATCAAGACTCACATCGTGCCACGCCTCAGCGAGGCCGCCGCAAAAGCCGGCCGACCGTCACCGCGCGTCGTCGCGACGCTCCCGGTCTGTGTGACGGACCAGCCTGATGCCATCCGCGCCCGGATTTCGAAGAACCTCGCCATGTATGGGCAGTTGCCGTCCTACCGCGCGATGTTTGAACGGGAGGGAATTGATCAGCCCGGTGAACTGGCGATGGTCGGCAGCGTCAGTGAAGTCGAGGATCAACTCGCTGGATTGAAGGCAGCGGGGGTCACGGACTACGCCGCCTCAGTCTTTGCGACATCCAGGGACGAGCACCTCGCGACCCGGGAGTTGCTCACGGGACTTCTGGGGTCCTGATATCGGTGTTGCCTCTATTGCGCTGCCGACGACCGAACCCGCGACTTTAAGTGATACCCAGCACTCGCCGCGCGTTGCCGCTCAGGAACTTCGGCCACACCTCGTTGATGACAAGGTCAAGATCGGCGATGGCGGCGAGCAGGGATCCCAGGCGTGGTGCAAGATCCTGGCTCAGGCGCCTCGACTCGGGGCGAGACATTGCTCGCCGGAGTCGCGTCGATGTCAGGAACATAGCATCATCGACTGCGCGAGGCGGCTGGTAGCGACGTCCTCTGGCAGCAAGGCCTTAACTTCGTTGGCGCATGCCATTCGCCTCGATCGACATGCCGCCGTCGACCACGATCGACTGACCCGTGACGAAGGTCGACTCGTCGGACGCAAGCCAGAGTGCCGCACTGGCAATGTCGCTTGGTTCGCCGGCGCGGGGGATCGGCTGCGCCCTGGCCAACGCTTCTCGCATGACATCCTCGCCAACCGGGGCGTCCATGGCGGGCGAATCGTAGATGAGCGGCGTAACAACGCCGCCAGGCAGGATGCAGTTGACGCGAATCAGTTGGGGGCCAAGTTCCACCGCTGCTGCGCGGGTCAGTTCCGTGACGCCGGCCTTGGCTGAACCGTAGGCGGCCAGACCGGGGAAGCCCAGTATTGCGGCGATCGAGGCGGTGGAAATGATCGACCCACCGCCGCGCTCGATCATGGCCGGCGCGGCTAGTTTGATACCGCGCCAGACGGCTTTGAGATCCACGTCCAGCACCCGGTCCCAAACCTCGTCGTCACACTCAATGATCGACTTTTCATTGCCGCCGATGCCGGCGTTGTTGAACATGATATCGAGGCCGCCGTAGCTGCTGACGGCGGTGTCGACCACCGCTTTCAACTGGTCCGGGTCGGTGATGTCCGCCGGGACGAAAATCGCTCCATTGCCCAGTCGTTCGCCAATCGCAAAGCCATCGTTGGGCCCGCCTTTCTTGCGGCGAGCATGGTGCAGCCGGGCTTTTTCGGTGCCGAGCTTCGCCGCAAGTTCTTCGCGCGTGCTGGGCGCGAGATCGCAAAATACGACCTGTGCGCCCTCGCTGACGAATCGCTCGACCGTCGCAAGCCCCATGCCGGATGCGCCACCTGTGATCACCGCTACCTTGCCCGCCAGTCGGTCACCCATAGTCTTTGGTCCTGCTCGATTGATTTTGACGAGGCGCGTTAGCGCAGCGTGCGGAAAGCTTGTTGGATATCACGGACCAGCATGTCGGGCGCTTCAAGTGCGGCAAAGTGACCACCGCGCTCGGGAAACGACCAGTGCACCAGGTTGAACTGTTTCTCAACCCAGGCCCGTGGCGGCGCAGCCAGTTCGCCCGGAAAGTTCGCAACCGCGGTCGGCACATCGACGCGCGCCGGGAACGGCCTGCCATCGTAGCGTCTGCTCTCGTAGTACATGCGTACAGACGAGGTGATCGTCTGCGTGAACCAGTAGATGCTGATGTTGGTCAGCAGTTCGTCTTTCGTGACGGCGTCCTCAAGGTTGCCGGTGTGCTGTGTCCACTTGTGGAACTTCTCGGTGATCCAGCCAGCGAGTCCGACCGGCGAATCGTTCAGGCCGTAGCCGAGCGTTTGCGGCTTGGTGCCCTGAATCTGCTGGTAGCCGACCTCGTTTGTCATACGCTCGCGTGCAGCGGCCATGCGGGCCGTCTCAGCGTCGGTGACGCCTGCATTCGGGTCGTCTTTGGGTGGGCGCGCAAAGACGAGGTTCAGGTGGATACCCTTTAGCTGATCGGCAGCAAGCGATCCTAACCATGTTGTCACGGCCGCGCCGACGTCGCCGCCCTGGGCGAAGTAACGGTCGTAGCCGAGCGTGGACATCAATTGCATAAAAAGTTGCGCGCATTCACGTGGCTGGAAACCGGGGTCCGTCGGAGCCTGTGAAAACCCGTAACCCGGAATCGAAGGGCAGATGACGTGAAACGCGTCGGCCGCGTCGCCGCCGAATTTCTCGGGCTGGGTCAGCGGTTCAATCACCTTCGCAAACTCACTAATCGACCCTGGCCAGCCGTGAGTGATGAGTAGCGGTTCGGCGTGGGCGTGGCTGGAGCGTTGATGGATCACGTGTACCCGGTGGTCACCGAGTGGAACCATCAGTTGATCAAAATGATTGAGCGCCGCCTCCTGCGCGCGCCAGTCAAAGTCGTGGCGCCAGTACTGACAGAGCTCGCGCAGGTAGGCACTGTCGGTACCGTAGACCCACGGCGCACCAACCTGGTCCGGCCATCGCGTCTGGTCCAGCCGATGGTTCAGGTCGGCGATGTCGGTATCGGCAATAGCAATGCGAAAGGGGTCCATTTAACGGCTCGTCACTCTGTTTTTGTTCTTGTGCGGTCTTCAGTCGATCGGGTCACACCGTGGACAGGAAATCATCTAACGCGCCTGCGAAGTCGACAGGATTGTCGCTGTGCACGTTGTGGGTCGCGTCCGGGATGGTCACAAGTTGGCCATCTGGCAGTTCTTCGATCATGCGGTCCGCCGTCTCTGGCGACAGAATCTTGCTGTTGGCCCCTCGGAAGAGCATCGCGGGTTTTCGAATGCACCGAACATCAGCCCAAAGCGCGGACTCCCGATCAACGCCCGCGCCGCTGCTGTCGTTCATGGTTGCCGGACGTGGGCGCATGTCCCGCTTCCAGGTATAGCGGCCGTCACTCGTCTTTCTGAGACTGTGATAGAGGCTGTAGCGAAGGTGCGCCTCCGGACGATGGGGCATGAACCCGATGGAACGCTCGACAAAGTCCTCAAAGTCGTCCTGCACGTCCGTTGCGGCGCGATAGTCCGCCATCTCCTGCTGGCCCTCCGTCATACTGACCGGCGCGACGTCGACGATGCCGACCGCGCGCAGATGTTCACTGTGGCGCGCCGCGTAGCGAATGGTGTTGATGCCGCCCATAGACATGCCGACCAGCGTCAGGTCAGGCAGGTCCAGGTGGTCGACGAAGGCTTCGGTATCGGCCAACATCAAATCGCCGCCGTCGAGTGTGCGATCGGACTCTGATGTCCATCCGCTGTCACCGTGACCGCGCTGATCCAGCGCCACAAAGTGATACTTGTGGCGCAGACAGAGCACCGCCATGTCCCATGTGTGCGCGGTCAGCGAGCCGCCGTGCAGGAGCAGAACGTGTGGCATGTCCGGATTGCCCCAGTCGAGCCAGTGCAGTTTGATGTCCCCAAACTGCGCGGTGTGATCCTCTGGCTGCACAAACCCGCCGGCCGGTTTGACCCCGGCCGCGTCGGCGCAGGCTTTCATGATCTCAAGGTAATCGTCCATGCTGGGCTTCCCCGTCTCCTTGTCCGCTCCGTTCTCTGAATAGCGAGTTCATCGCTGCCCGTCGCTCAACTTACGGTTCTTTCGTACCATCCCGCACCAAGCTTTGTGGATCCGGTGATTCCTCCCGGAGAGCGTCCAGCCCGCCTGCCCCCAGTGCGGAGTTCTCGGCGATTTGATCCAGCAGCTCATCCCCACCCATCTTCTTCACGACATTTCGTGCGAGCGCAGTGATGCGATAGTCGGCGGGCATCGTCGGTGCACCACTCTCGCGACGTTCAAGTGCGGCGTCAACGAGTGGTGCAAGCCTTGCCATCTTCTCGGCGCGGAGCTTTTCGTCCCGTTCTTTGAATTCGGGCATAACCTCGTCGCCGAAGAGTTCAAGGGCCTCCATGATGTGTTCGTGCTGGTTGTTGCCGGCCTGCAATATGAAGATGAGTTGGTCAACACCAACGGCTTCGTAGCGGCGCAGATACTCGCGCAACTGTGCGGGCGTGCCGACGCAACCGCGCAGGCCGGAGGTCTGGCCCTCTTTCATCTTGGCACCGAGTTTGAGCCGTTCTGCGACGGCGGCTTCCGGGTCGAAGCCGCGGTCTGACCGCTTCTCCTGAAAGTCTGCCCAGAGATTATCGGCGCCGGGTGCAAACTCGCCGAATGCGGCATAGTACGCGAGCGAGTAACCGAAGAAATTGCCACCTTCGAGACCGCGCCGAATCGCCTCGGATTCGTCTTTGTGCACCATCATGGGCGACACGCACGCGACCTGCGGGTCGACCCGCAGGCCAATCGGCCGGCAGTACTTCAACTGCTCCTCGTATGCGGCAACCCATCCACGTGCCTCTTCCGGATCGATAAAGGCAAAGGTCAGCGCGCCGATACCTTCCTCGGCCGCCATCACGATGGTTTCGCGGCGGGAACACGCCACCCAGAGCGGTGGATGCGGCTTCTGCTTGGGTTTGGGCACGACATTACGGGGCGGCATCTGCACCCACTGACCATCGACACCGGTGAAGGGCTCTTCGGTCATGCAGCGGATCACGGTGTCGAGTCCCTCGCGCCATTGCTCGCGCTTTTGCTCGACCGGGACATGGAAGCCCTCAAGCTCTGCACTCGTTGCGGCCTCGCCGGAGCCAAAGTCGACTCGACCGCCTGAAATGAGGTCCAGGGTCGACAGTCGCTCGGCGGTGCGGGCGGGATGATTAAAGAGGGGCGAGGTCTGAATGATGCCGTGGCCAAGCCGGATGTTCTTGGTGCGTTGGCTGGCAGCCGCAAGAAACACCTCAGGTGCACTTGAATGGCTGTATTCCTCGAGAAAGTGGTGCTCCACCTCCCAGACGTAGTCGAAGCCCATCTTGTCTGCGAGGCTGACTTGCTCAAGCGCGTTGTTGAGCAGGGTTTCCTCTGCGTCGTTGTCCCAGGGACGGGGTAACTGGTGCTCGTAGAAAATGCCGAATTTCATGCTTTGCTCCTGCTGTTGCTCGTGTTGCTGCTCATGTTATAGATGGCGTTGTTGATCGTATCTTGCCCGGGGTGTTGCGGTGAGCGAACCCTGAATGCTGGCAACCCTACTCCCATCCTGCTCCGATGAGGGGGCGCTTCAAACCACATGCCAGACACCGATCCTAGACCTTCGCGATGTGATGCGCACCAATCCAGCATGACGGGTCCGTCATGCGACCCGACTTTGTGCGCCCCGCTTGATATGGTTTACGCGCGCGAGATTCCGTGCAATTCTCGAACGCATCAATCAGAGGGTTTCCGATGAGCATACCGAAGAAGTATTCGAATCTCGGCTTCGATCCGGATGCACTCCGTGAGAGATACCGGATGGAACGCGACAAGCGCCTGCGCGACGACGCCAACGACCAGTACGTCGAGGTGGCTGGCAAATATGCCCATTACGTTGAGGACCCGTACGTCCCGAAGGTCGAGCGTGAGCCACTGACCGATGAGGTGAACGTTGTCATCATCGGTGGTGGATTCGGCGGCCTGCTGGCGGGCGCACGGTTGCGCGAGGCGGGGGTCACGGGCATTCGCATTGTAGAAGCGGGCGGCGACTTTGGTGGCACGTGGTACTGGAACCGCTATCCCGGGGCGCAGTGCGACATCGAATCCTATTGCTACCTGCCGCTGCTTGAGGAACTGGATTACATCCCAAAGGAGAAGTACTCATACGCGCCTGAGATTTACGAGCACTCACAACGCATCGCCGAGGCGTACAACCTGTACGAGGACGCATGTTTCCAAACCCGGGTGACAGAGATGCGCTGGGACGAGGAGGAAGCCCGCTGGACCATTTCGACGGACCGCGGCGATGCGATGCGACCTCGCTTTGTGATTATGGCGACCGGGCCGCTTAATCGGCCGAAGTTGCCCGCGATTCGGGGCATCGATGACTTCGAGGGTCACACCTTCCACACGAGTCGCTGGGACTATGACTACACCGGCGGCGATCACAACGGCAATCTGCACAAGTTGAGTGACAAGCGCGTCGCCGTCATTGGCACGGGCGCGACGACCGTCCAGGCGGTGCCTTACGTCGGCGCATATGCCAAACATCTCTACACATTTCAGCGCACGCCCTCATCGGTCGATGTACGCGGCAACGAACCGACCGATCGCGAGTGGGCCGACTCGCTCAAGCCCGGCTGGCAGCGTGCCCGGCGCGAGAACTTCAACGATATGGTGATCGGCCGCCCGGTCAAAGAGGATCTCGTCAACGATGGCTGGACTGACATCTTCCGGACGTTGGCGAGCCTGGTGCCAAAGGACCCGGACAAGGCGATCTCACCGGAAGAAATCGCGGCACTGGCGGAACTGGCCGATTTCAAGAAGATGAACGGGATTCGCGCACGGGTTGATCAGCATGTCAGCGACAACGAAACCTCGGAAGCGCTAAAGCCCTGGTACCGGCAGTTCTGCAAACGGCCCTGCTTTAACGATGAGTACCTGCCGACCTTTGAGCGGCCAAACGTCACGCTCGTGGACACAAGCGCGACCAAGGGTGTCGAGCAGATCACAAAAAATGCGATTGTTACCGGCGGTGAGACCTACGAGGTGGATTGCATCATCTATGCGACCGGATTCGAGGTAGGCACGGAATACACTCGCCGAGCCGGCTATGAAATTTACGGCCGCGACGGTCAGACGCTGACCGATTATTGGGCCGACGGACTGCGAACGCTGCACGGATTTGCGAGTCACGGCTTTCCCAACTGCTTTCAGGTTGGCTTCTCGCAGAACGGCTTTTCGGTCAACCTGACGTCGGTGCTTGATGATCAGGCGCGGCATGTTGCTTACGTCATCAATGAGATCATGGAACGGGGCGCCCGTTTTGCTCATCCGACAGAGGAAGCGGAAGCTGAATGGGTGGCGACTATTCGCAAGCTCGCGGTTGGTAACACCGAGTTTTTCGAAGCGTGCACGCCCGGTTACTACAACAATGAGGGCAATGTCTCGGCTCGTCGGGGGCTGGGTGCTGAGGCCTACGCACCGGGGGCCAACGCCTTCAACAAGGTGATCACAGCGTGGCGTGAGGAGGGCGGGCTCGAGGGTCTCGAACTCGGCTGAGCCGGGCTCGAAGTGCTCTGGCGAACTGCTCGCGCCGGTGACTGCGGTGGGTGGAGTGCTGGGCCGTTGGGGTATGGTGTCAGCCCGTCATTGCATCGGATGTACCCGTGTCCCTGCAGCCCAATCGCGAAGTATTTATCACCTGCGCGGTGACCGGTTCCGGTGCCACGCAGGATCGAAGCCCGCATGTGCCGGCGCAGCCCCGCTGAGATCGCCGAGTCGGCCATCGATGCGGCAAAATTCCCTTCTTCTACTTCTACTTCTTCCACTTCAACTTCTTCTGCGTCTGCTGAGAATGCCGGTGAGACGAGAAACGCGATTAGTATTCCGACGAGCGCGAACGCGCTCGGTGAGCATCTGCTCCCGGTCAGCACAGCATTAAGAAAACCCGAACGGGTATTACCCAGATCATGATCCAACTCCATATCGACTTCCATTTTTGTTGATAGTGATGCTCTGGTGAGCCATCAGAGCAATTTCTCTCAAACGAAACGCGGAAAGCTGGCGTCGACATCCCGATCAATCCCAGAGTGGGTCTGAAGATTGGCTAGATGCCCGGTGTAACGGGTACAAAGGGTCCAAGGGTGTAAAGGGTTCAAACGCGCAAAGGGTGCCAGCAGGCCTTCCTGCATTGAACGGAACTCCCATATTTCGGCTAGTGCGGAGGATGACGAAGTCATAACCGGAGGGAATGATCGTCAACAACGTCAACATCGTTCCGCAGTTGAATCAGAGTTGCCCTGTGACGCCGTTTGACCTGTTTCACCGATGTCCAGGCCGTGTCAAATTCGATGCTGTAGCATGTTGGCATCACACGCTGGGAGCATTCTGCATTGGTGATCGTCAATCTCCTGATCTTTGCCGCGACCATTGCGCTCCTTGTGCGCATGCGTGGGCAGCCATTGTCGCGTCGCGTCTTGCTCGGGTTGGGTGCGGGGGTGCTGTACGGACTGGCACTTCAGTTCGTGCTGGCAACGGATGCCGCTGTGATGACAGCGACGCTCGAGTGGACCGATGTGGTTGCCGATGGCTATGTCGCGTTGCTGAAGATGATCATCATGCCGCTCGTGCTGACGACGATGGTCGCGGCGGTCTTGAGGCTGGAAAACCTGGCGTTGCTCGGCCGCGTCGGCGGTCTTGTCATCGGCGTCCTTGTTGGCACCACAATGATTGCTGCGCTCATCGGCGTTTTTGTGACGGCGACGGCCGGGCTGACGGCGAGCGGTCTGACCGAAGGCGTGCGTGAACTCGCGCGGGCAGAGGTGCTGGTTTCACGGCAGACAACCGTGACCGATCTCACCGTTCCATCGATGCTGGTTGGCTTCATTCCTGCGAACATCTTTGCCGACCTGACCGGGGCTCGTCCGACCTCAATCATCGCGGTGGTCGTCTTCGGCATGCTGACCGGCATCGCGGCATTGCTCGTTAGTGCGGATCAACCGGCGCGTGGTGTCGCGATCAGAACGTTCGTTGAGAATGCACAAGCGCTGATCATGAAGCTCGTCAGCATGGTCATGGCGCTCACGCCGTACGGCATCTTTGGCTTGATGACGGGTGTTGTCGCCGGGTCCGATGGGGCTGACATCCTCAAGCTGATCGGGTTTGTTGGTGCCTCGTACTGTGCAATTGGACTGATGTTTATCGTGCATGGGCTGATACTGGCGTCGAGCGGGCAGAATCTTGTGGACTACGGCAGGCGGGTCTGGCCGGTGCTCGCCTTTGCGTTTACCTCAAGAAGTTCGGCCGCGGCCATTCCTCTGAACGTCGAGGCGCAGGTTAAACGTCTGGGCGTGTCCCCGGCGGTAGCCAACGTCGCCGCGTCCTTTGGGGCGACGATCGGTCAGAACGGCTGTGCGGGTATCTATCCCGCGATGCTGGCGGTCATGATTGCGCCGACCGTGGGGATCGACCCGTTGGACCCGTTCTTTGTCGCGACCCTGGTCGGCATCGTGACAATCTCGTCTTTTGGCGTCGCCGGTGTCGGCGGCGGGGCAACATACTCCGCGCTCATCGTCTTGCCGGCGATGGGATTGCCGGTCACGCTCGCCGCGCTGCTGATCTCTATTGAGCCGTTGATCGACATGGCGCGCACGGCGCTCAATGTCAATGGCTCTATCACGGCAGGCGCGGTGACCAGTCGTGTGCTCGATGCGCGGGCGACCACGGCTGATATCGAGGCGTTTGGCGAGCCCCTCTGATCGCTGCGTCCAGGTTGGTCGCGGCGCCTGGCACTCGCCTGCGGTGCTGGGATGCACCGCCATTTTCTGCAGACCTCTTTTCTGCGGGCCTCTTTTCTGCCGTCTTGGGGCAAGGACTTGAGCTTAAGGTGTGTGGTTGCCCTGCATCCAGGACTTACCGATGGCCTTGGTCGGCAGCTTGAGACCCAGTTCCGGCACCTGCAGCGCGATCCATTCGGTGAAGGAATTGCTGTTGGGCCCCGGCCACATCGTGTACTCGGCTTCATGCGGATAATCGAGCGCTGCCTGGTGGATCGCGTGCGCCAGACGCTCCGCGCCGTCCCCACGTTTCTCGAAGAGCAGAATTGGCGGTGAGCGGAACCACGGCCGGTCGGGGAGACCCTGGGTGATGCTGAGTACGGTGCCGTGTCGTCTGAGATGCCAGCCGATGACCTGATAGATGTTGTAGGTTTCGGCGTCCTCGGCTTTGGTGGCAACCCACGTGTGAATGGCGAAGTGGCCGCGCACGCCCCAGACGTCTGCACCGTACACCTGAATGACCGCTTCGGGTGTCGTCGCCGGGTTGGGCGCGACCGCGGGGCCGATGGATGTTGGTTTGAGCAGCGCCGCAGTGGCGATGAGGCCCGCGATGCAGGCTGCCAAGAGAAGCAGTACGGTCATGACATTCCGTTTCCTGCGTGAGGGTTTGACCGGGTCGGCCCCCTCAGTGGCGCGCTTGTCGCCCGGTTGGCCGTCGCGACTGTCGCTGATCGTCGACTTTGTTCCGGACATGGCTCGTGGCCGAAGAGAGACAATGGCCGCACCCTAGCGGCGGCTCGCTCTTGCTGCAAGCGATCCCTCTGTAATCGATCCTTCGGTAATCGATCCTTTTGCAAGCGACCCATTACCAGTTGGGGGCGAGCGAATGCGACGGCACTGAAGCGACGTGGGTCTTAGAGCAGATGCGCGGTTGCGATGGACCGTCATGGGTGTAAGAAGAAGCGTCGATAGTTTGATGTCGATATAATGTACATATTTGCGAATGCGTTGAATGAAATGTTAACTAAAGAGTTGATAATAAAAGAGTTAAATTAGTTGGCGCGAAGATTGCGTCGTCGGATTTGCACGTTAACTCAGTTCATCCCGATACAGGCACTTTCAATGAATTCAGGACTCACGCATCCAGTACGGTCTCTCTTTACTCACACCGTTGGCATAGTCTTCGCGGTGCTGGCATCGACCGCCATCGCTGCCCCTATCCCAACCACCGACTATGCGTTGTCAGAGATTACCGGGTCTTTCGCCTGGGGCTTCAGGGACAACAACAATGTGTCGGCATCCGGGTACGTCAACAATGCGACCGATCTTGGCGTCGTCGCGACCATGATGCAGGACGGCCTCGACTTCGGAACTCACAGCGGGAATTCAAGCGGGCCCGGCCCCAACAACACGCACGGTGTATACGACGGCGACGGCAACGCGGCGGGAGGGCTTGAGTTCGCGTCCGGCGTTGGAACCCTGACGCTCGATTCGCTCACCTTTCACAGCAGCCGTAGCTACAGCGGC
>CAVOBC010000028.1:0-21981 GCA_963693635.1 Gammaproteobacteria bacterium
AACGTCCGCTTTGATTTCTCCGGCGCGATGCGCAGGGGAGCGTTGCCTAATTAGTTCCTGTGCCAGAACGCTGTTCTGAGGTAGGCACTGGCGTGCGGTGCAGGGATACGCCACCATTTTCCAGGCCACTTTATCTGTAAGAGAATGCTAGGTTGTTTCGCAAACCGACTCCCAAGAATTGTCAGGATGACAATTTTAGGACAAGAACTAAGTAGCGGAGGATCGTTACCGACGACAAGCGACAGATAGGCTTTGCCGGAACGGCGTCCCTGACGTCGCCGGTTCGATCCAGCAGCGTGAGGTCGTATATCCCGGCGAGGCCCACGGCGCGCTGATACAACTCCGGTTCGACCACCGTCGCCATGAGCGACGCATAGGCGCCGTAGGCACAGATCTGCGCGGGATCGGCGATCCGGTTGTCGATGGTCCAGTGGGTGGCGTCAGTGACATCATCCTGCATCGGCGCTCCCCGCAGTCGGGCGGGCGATCGCCTCCTGCCAGGGTGTGACTAGCACGACCATCATGGCGGACGCCATAATGGTCGATGCTGCCCATGATAGGGTGCGTTGGGATTGGCGCTTTGCCTCAGTTGGAATCACGCGTGCCCCCACAGGACCCTCCAAGCGAACGGATACCTTGCAGAATCGTGCCACAAGATCATCGGCAAAGGTATTGACACATTTTGGAAACGCAAACAGACAGGTGCAAAAATGCAAATCTCTGAATTCATACACGGCAATCTGTCAGTCAACGGCATTGACATCCATTATGTTGAAGCCGGCGAAGGGCCACTCGTCATTTTCTGCCACGGCTTTCCCGAATCCTGGTACTCCTGGCGACATCAGCTACCCGCTGTGGCGGCCGCTGGGTTCAGGGCTGTCGCTCTCGACATGCGCGGCTATGGACAAACCTCACAGCCACAGGCGATTAGCGCCTATTCGCTGTCGCACCTGGTGGGCGATGTTGTCGGTGCGGTGGCGGCGCTGGGGCACAAAGAAGCAGTCGTGGTCGGTCACGATTGGGGCGGGCCCGTCGCGTGGAACTCAGCACTCATGCGACCGGACGTGTTTCGAGCAGTTGCGGTGCTGAGTGTGCCGTACGGACGGGCCAACGGCACATTGCCGGAAGGCACCACCGTTAACGATGTCATGGCGCTGGCGGCCGGGGACCGCGAGTATTATCGCCTCTACTTTCAGGAACCGGGCGTCGCCGAAGCGGACCTTGAAGCGGATGTGCGGCACAGTGTGCTTGGCTTCCTGTATACGATCTCGGGCGACATTGTTACCGACGGTATCCATGAGATTGGCTGGGACGGACACTTCCCAAGGGGACAGCCCATCTCTGAACAGTTGGTGATACCGGCGCGATTGCCCGCCTGGCTGACGGAAGATGATGTTGCGTTTTACGTGAGTGAACTGACCCGCGCCGGCTTCCGGGGAGGGGTCAACTGGTATCGGAATATCAATGCAATTCCGGCAATTTTGTCGCCGTTTGCGGGTGCTAAGATCAGACAGCCGTCACTTTATCTCTACGGCGAATATGATCTGATCGCAGGCAACTCGGATGCGGCCATCGCTGCTTTGCCTTCCGCCCTGGGGGATCTTCGCGGACTGCACAAGTTCGACGGTGCCGGTCATTGGTTGCAGCAGGAGAGGCCTGATGGGGTCAACGCGGCGCTGACGCAGTTTCTACAAGACCTTTGATGCCGATCTCGATTCAGAATTTGAATTCCAAACCAAGGGACACGGCCTGATCGTCGAAGCCGGACTCATCGTAGTCCCAATAGTATGCAAACACCCTGGTGGAACTCGCGACCTTCCAGTCGACACCGAGCAGCAGGCTGCCCGCGCGCTGGGCGACGATATCAGAGGCACCGTACTGACCCTTGAGCGTGAAGGGTCCGGCCCTGTAGGAGGCGCTCAGGTTGAATCCCGTCTCGCTGTCTGTGCCCACAGCGTTGACGTGCTCTGATCGCTGGATGGCGGCGCCGATTGACCAGTTGCCCGGCGTGTACTGTGCGGTGCCACGAACGGAGTCGTAAACGCGGGTGCGTGACACGGATCGCTCGTTCTTGCGCATCTCTGAATCGATGGCGACGGCAAGGTACAAGTCACCTTGTTCGAACGCGACCGACAGCGAGTTGCTGGCACCGAAGTTGCTGTCGCTCGGCACGTGCATGTACTGAACTTTGAGCGCGCCGAGTGCAGGTGAGTGATAGCCAAACGAGTCCCGCGCCCGCACGTCGCCGACCAGAATCTCCCTGATGTCACCCAGCGTGTCGTTGAAGAGGTCGATCTTGCCCTGGCTCTTTTTGAACGGCGTGTCGTGCGCGCCAAAGAAAAAGGTACCTGCTGCGCCTTTGACGCCAACATAGGTGTTGCGAGTGCTGAGCAGTGTATCGATGTGCGTGCCGCCATGGACGGGGTCGACGCCGCGCTCGACCTGGTAGACAACGCTGATGCCACCACTTGTCTGGTACTCGCCCTTGAGGCCGATTCGTGAGTCATTGTTGACCCAATCGCTCGCGCCGGTGTCTGCCTCGTCCCGACTGACGTTCAGTTTGCCGTAAAGCTCAACCGGCAGATCAACCGCGGCAGCGCTCACCGTGCAGCAAGCCGTCGCGCAGATTAACGTTGTGCTCCGCAGCCACCGGAGTGCAGTTGGCTGTTGTGCGGGGATTTCTCGTTGGCTGATCATGCGACTCCTATTGGGTTCTGCGGACGTCTTCGGTCGATTCTGGAAGTGCGCCAGATGACTTTTCGTCGGTCATATCCGGGGTCGATGCGGGTATGAATGGGCGTATGGATGCGGGTATGGGTGCAGGTGTCGACGTTGCCGAAGGCTTTGGCTGGGAGTCTACGACTGACCTTGCCCTGTTGTGGGCGACCATCGCCTCAACGGAGTTGTCCTTACATTCCGAGCGCTTGCTCTGTGCGGCGTCATAGTAGCTGTCCGTCGCCCGCGCAAACGACTTATAGACATCGGTATAGTTGAGGTCCTTGTTGGTGTCGCGGATGTACACTAGGAATTCATGCGGTTGCGTAACGCGGGGCACGTTAATCTCGGCGGCATCAGGGTCTTCCAACTGGCAAATCAACGAGACAACGTGCAATCCCTGTTCGTAGCCGGACGTGCCGATAGCGAAGTGTCCCCCATCTTCGACCATGAATCCTCCCAGTCCGACGGCCGGTCAGGCCGTGGACCGTTTCCAGAATTTTGCAGGCGGGCACCCGACATTCAGGACAGTCGACCGCCCGGTAGACGCGCTGGTAATTAAAGATAACAAAGAGGTCTGCCCAGTCTTTTTCTGCGGTCACGGTGTCGGCCCAGTCTTTCAGCAATCCTGAGCGCAGTGGCGGCAGAATCTCCCAGCCGAACTCATCCCCGCGCTCGATGTCTGACTTGACCGAGGCGGACTCGTCACCCGGAAATTGTACCCGCAGCGGCCGGTTCAGGTCGCCCAGCGACTTGCCCTTGAACGAGACTTGCCGGATGGTTGAGGCGAGCGCCGCGACCGGTTTGGTCTCGACGATGCCGCGTGCGTCGCCATGCAGGTAGGGACTGGCCTTCTCGATGTCGTTGATGCCGGCGAAGAGAATGTGCTCAAGGTTGCACAACTGGCCTTGCCGTTCACAACGCTTCACGTAAGTACGGATCACCCGTCGGTGCGCGTCATCGTCGATGCCTATGATGTAGTTGGGGTTGAAGCCCTCCAGATGATCGATCGCCGCGGAGGTGACGGTGGAGTTGATATCGCGCCGCTTGGCGTCCATGTAGTAGGTGCGCAATGCATAGCGTTCGGTCCCTGAATCGAGCGCGAGTCGGATGCCCGCGTCGATGTCCCGTGCCCGGGTGTAGCTCGGGTCGTAGCTGTGCAGGATGAAGACCCGGTTTTGATCAAGTTTGTAGTCGAGCAGTATCCAGCCGTTGCAGAGCAGGAAACAAACGAAGGCGATGTTACGTGGACTCCGCAGGGATCTGACCCCGGCCTGCGTGACCTTGTCCGCGACAAAGCGGATGGCATTAGCACTCACGCGTCGTCACCGGGGGGCATAGTCTTCCCGGTGTGGCCGGAAGCTGACGTCACAATGATCTTCAAAACCCATCTGTCCGGGAACGAGGTCATTCTTGCCGCCCCACCAGACGAAGTAACCGTTGTCTTTCAGCACTTGCAGCAGGTTCGGCTGTCCGCGGTTGTTGTGCAGCATGTGGTGCATGGTGCGGTGGTCAAAGACGTGGGGTACCAGCCGGTCATGAAGCTGCATCGGCTCGGCGTACAGACGGTTGCCTGCACAAAAGCGTTGGCAAAACTCACGCAGTCGTCCTCGACCGCACGATCGAGATTGGGTGTCATCGCAGCCGGATTGCCGAGGTGCCCCATAACATCGCCGCGCCATTGATCCGGATTGAAGATGATAATGTTCGGGGGGACGGGTCACGTATCTCTCCTCATCTTTGTTTTTTGGTGGGGTTTTTTGGTGGGGGTTTCTTCACTGATGATGCCCGCAATTGGCAACGGTTAAAACGTGTCGCGAGGTCGGCAAGCACTCGTTCACCTTGCGCGCTGAGCAGACCGGACTATGCTTGGGTAGTTCCTGTCCCAGAACTCTGTCCTGGGGCGGGCACTGGCGTGCCGTGCAGGGATGTACCGCCATTTCCCGCGGGTCTCCTTTCTACAAGATCATGCGAGGTTTGTTTGCAAGCCGACTCCCAAGAATTGTCAGGATGACAATTCTTGGGACAAGAACTAGCGCTGGGCTGGCATGTCTGCACGCGTCGTGCGAGAATCGCCGCCCGCGAGTCCGGCAATTCTGCCGCCGCGACGTTTCTTTCCCTGTGCGACCCGTCCAAAGCGACCGCGTCGTCACTATGCTGGCTACCCTCTTAGATCCGCCGGCACCCTCCTTTTCAGTGGTATACACACTTATGAATTTTGACGAGCTTGGCTTAAGCCAGCCCATTTTGCGCGCCGTTTCGGCGTGCGGTTACGATACACCCACAGCCATCCAGGAGGCCTCCATCCAGAGCGTCCTTGACGGCCTCGACGTTATGGCGACGGCACAGACAGGGACCGGCAAAACGGCTGCCTTTGTTCTGCCATTACTCCACCACTGCGCTGCGGAAGCGCGTTCGGGTCCGCGCTCACCGCGGGTCCTTATCATTACGCCGACGCGCGAACTCGCGGCACAGATCAAGGCCAGCATCGATGACTACGGCCAGTTTCTTGATGTGAGTTCGGCGGTCGTCTTTGGTGGCGTGAAGATCAATCCCCAAATCGACAAACTCCGGCGTGGCATTGACATCCTGGTTGCGACACCGGGGCGCTTGATGGACCTTCATCAGCAACGTGCGGTGAAGCTTGATGGCGTCGCCCACCTGGTGCTGGACGAAGCGGATCGAATGCTCGACATGGGCTTCATCCGGGACATCCAGCGCATATCCAAACTCTTGCCGGCGGCGCGCCAGACATTGCTGTACTCGGCGACGTTCTCTACCGAAATCCGCGGGCTCGCCAAGAGCATGCTGAACGACCCGGTCGAGGTCGATGTGGCACCCCGCAACAGTACAGTCGAGCAGGTTGAACAGCGCATCATCACGGTCGACAAGTCCGTCAAGGCGAGGTTGCTATGCCACCTGATTGGGACCAATGGCTGGACCCAGGTGCTGGTCTTTAGCCGCACCAAGCATGGCGCAAACAAGCTCGTGAAGCTGCTGTTGAAAGAGGGCATCGATGCCGTCGCGATCCATGGCAACAAGAGCCAGAACCATCGCACGCGCGCCCTTGCTGACTTCAAGGCCGGTAAAGTCGAAGTGATGGTCGCGACTGATATCGCTGCGCGCGGTATCGATATCATCGAATTGCCGCAGGTCATCAACTTTGACCTGCCAAATGTGCCTGAAGACTACGTACACCGAATCGGTCGGACCGGACGCGCTGGCCGCGGCGGTGTTGCGATCTCCCTGGTCTCGGCGGACGAGAGCAAGTTGCTGCACGACATCGAGCGTGTGATTAATCGTACGATTGAGCGCGAGACAGTCGAAGGGTTTGAACCCATCGAACAGGTGTCGGGCCCACGTCCACAAAGGTCCGGAGGCAATGCGCCCAGTCGTCGATCGGGTGCGCCCCGATCAGGTGGCAACAGTGGCGGACAGGGCCGCGCAAGCGGTGCGTCCTCATCCGGAGGGCGCGGGCGGCGGTCCGGGTCGAGCAGGCCAGATTCGGCGAGACAGGCCCAGGGCCAGTCCTCATCCCGTGCCGGTCAGCGCACCCAGGCTCGATAAAACCGTTAGACCTGCGGGTGCCTGTCCCGGAACTCAGTACCGGCAGTTGCTGGCACAGAAGTGAACGATTGCCGGGTCACGTGGTGGCTCGGCTAATCGGGGTGTGCGCGCACAGCAGACCCTCTGCACGGTAGACCCGCTGCACAGTAGGCAGTCCGCACGGTAGACGCCTGCACGGTAGACAGTCCGACCAATTCGTCCTAGCCTCCCAAGAGTCAATCAAGGGAGGCATCCGATGACGATTACTGTTGACCATGCGTATTTCGATACCGAAACCGAAGTGTTCGACGAGATCGATGAGGCGGGCTATCATGGCTCGAAGTTCGACGCGCCCGCGAGCGGCGGCACACCCATTCACTGGCATGATGTGTCCTTGCAGGTCTACATCCTGGACGGTGTCTTCCGCTTTCAGGATCCGGCCGATGATGCGGTTCACGAGTGCGTTAAAGGCACCCGTTTTATCATTCCCGAGCGCACGCTCCACATCGAAGAAGAACATCACGGCTATACCGCAATCGTTGGTATGTCGAAGACCGAGGTGCCTGCACCGTTTGTGCGCCCGCCGTCTGAACTGACCGCAGACTAGCCAGCGCTTGTCTCAGAACTCTTTCCGGGACAAGAACCGGCCAGTCAGGACAACGTGGAGCGAGTTGGAATTCGCCGGCCCCTACCAGGTGTCGATGAACGGATACTTCTTGCCGGTTCGCGCCGGTGTAGGCGGTAAGCGCCGCAGTGATTCGGCAATCCAGCTTCGCGTCTCGGCGGGGTCAATCACATCGTCGATGCCGCCGCCAGCACTCGCGTTGACGGCCTTGGCACCCTCGTAGGACCGGGCCACCCGTTCATCAAACTCGCGTTTGCGTTCTTCCGGGTCTTCTATTGCCGCGAGTTCCTTCCTGAAGCCGAGCTTCACGGACCCTTCGATGTTCATGCCGGCAAACTCGGCAGTCGGCCAGGCGACCGTGAAGAAACCGACCAGCGAACTCGCGCCGCACATGGCCTGCACGCCGAGGCCATAGGCCTTGCGCACCACCACGCCAAAGAGCGGCGTCGTCAGGTTGGCGCCAGCGTTGAACATGCGTACGCAGTGACGAACGAGTGCGGTGCGTTCGACGTCCGGTCCAACCATCATGCCTGGGCAGTCCATGAGACTCAGCACCGGAATGTCGAAGGCGTCGCAAAGCTGAATGAAACGGGCGCCCTTGTCGGCACCGTCCGAGTCAATCGCGCCCGCCAGATGATGCGGATTGTTAGCGATGACGCCCATCGGCTTGCCTTCAACGCGGATGAAGCTCGTGATCACGCCGACACCGAACTTTTCGCGTATTTCGAGCACGGACTCGACGTCCGCAATGGTGTTGATGATTTCGCGCATGTCATAGAGACGCAGGCGGTTCTCCGGGATGACGTGGCGCAGCGTGCGCTGGTCGGGCGTTTCCCACTCCTTGATTGCCCCCTGAAAGTAGGACAGGTATTTCTTGGCCACCTGCACGGCTTCAGCTTCATCCCTGACCAAGATGTCGACCACGCCGTTGGGCACCTGGAACGACATGGGACCCACCTCTTCAGGCGTGTAGATGCCGAGCCCGCCACCTTCAATCATCGCTGGCCCGCCCATTGCGAGAGTCGTCCCCTCGGTTGCGATGATCACGTCACAACAGGCAACGAGGGCGGTGTTACCTGCGAAGGTCCGGCCGTTAATGATCGTAATGAGTGGGACTAAACCGCTCAGTTGGGAGAACGTGGTGAAGGTGTGGGTGTCGAATGCGACGCCGGGTCCTATTGCGTCATCACCCGGTCTGCCACCACCACCTTCGCCAAACAACACGAGCGGAATGCGGAAGCGTGACGCAAGTTCGAACATGCGGTCCTGCTTGTAGTGATTGCGGCCCCCTTGTGTGCCGGCAAGGACCGTGTAGTCGTAATGCACGACGATCGCCCGTGAGTGCTCGTCGTCAAACAGGTTGCCGTTGATGGAGCCGGTACCGGCAAGCAGTCCGTCTGCAGGGGTTTGTTCGCGGAGCGTTTCCATGTCGTGGCGGCGGTGCTGGCGCGCAACGATGAGCGGCCAGTATTCCTTGAAACTGCCTTCATCCATGAGTTCGGCGATGTTTTCGCGCGGCATTCGGTAGCCGCGACCGCGGCGTTTGGTGACGGCAGCCTCGCGGTTCTCATCGAGGGTCAGTGCGTGTCGCCGGTAGTTCTCGGCGAGGTCCGGGCGAATGTAATCCGGGTCCAGTGCCTCGGCTTCGGCGGTTGCGGCAACGCTGACCTCTGCGTCTTCGATGAAGACGATGGGATAGCCCTCGCGGACGACGTCGCCTGCGGTCATGGTGATTTCTCGGACGATGCCGTCGCGGTCTGCGGCGATGACATGTTCCATCTTCATGGCTTCGACAACGGCCACCTGCTGGCCTGATCGGACCTCGGTGCCGACCGCAACATCGATCGCGACGATGGTTCCCTGAATCGGCGAGCTGAGGCCGACGCTGCCCGCAGGTCCGGCCACGCTGGCCGGGTCTTCCGACTCGTCTGGTGCCGGCGCGACGGATTTGACCTGGGCGTCGTGGTTGAAGAGCGCGAGTGGGTCGGACTTGTCGACGCGTGCGCCGGCAAAGCCGCCAGCGGGTGCCTTCGTGTTGGCCGCAGGCTCTTTTCCCTCAGCCGCAGGCGCTTTTCCGCCGCCAGCCGCAGGCGCTTTTCCGTCGGCCCCAGGCGCTTTTGCTTCTTCCGCCGCTTCGGCCGTCACATATCGGTTGGGTGTTTGTGCCTCGGCGACCAGCGCCGACATGTTGTCGTCGATCCAGCGGGTGTGGATGTTGCCGCCGACGAAGTCGGCGTGTGCGAGGAGGTTCTGGACGAACGGAATATTGGTGCCGATGCCCTCGAGGCGAAACTCGGACAACGCGCGTGATGCGCGTTTTACGGCATCGGCGAAGTTGCTTGACCGGGAATGCACGATCACCTTGGCGAGCAGCGAGTCGAACGCGGTGCTGGTCTTGTAACCGGCGTAGCCGAAGCCGTCGGTGCGAACACCCGGGCCGTTGGGTGCATCGTAGGCGCTCAGTGTGCCGCTTGAAGGCCGCACCTGGCCGTTTGGCCGAAAGGTTTCCATGTTGACCCGGGTCTGAATGGCGTAGCCGCGCGGCGTGAAATCGGCAGGCGTGCCGAGGCCAAGGTCGGACAGGGAATCGCCAGCGGCAAGGCGAATTTGCGTCTGGACAAGGTCGACCCCGGTCACTTCCTCGGTGACGGTGTGTTCCACCTGCAGACGCGCGTTGGCCTCGATGAAGACGAAGGCAGCATCCGTGTCACTGGTATCGTCGATCAGAAACTCAAAGGTGCCGAGGTTTGAGTAACCTTCGCTCCTGGCAAAGCGCATGGCGGCGTCGATGATCTGCTCGCGGAGTGCGTCTGTCAGGTTGGGCGCTGGGGCGATCTCGACCACCTTCTGGTTACGTCGCTGTACGCTGCATTCGCGTTCAAAGAGATGGGTCACGTTGCCGTACTTGTCGCCGATTATCTGCACCTCGACGTGGCGTGCGCGTGAAACAAACTGTTCAACGTACAAGTCGGCGAGGCCAAACGACGCCTTTGCTTCCCGTTGGCAGCGCTCGAACGCTTTCTCGAGTTCATCCACGTGCTGCACTGCCGCGGTGCCACGTCCGCCGCCACCGGCGATGGCCTTGATCATCACTGCGCCGCCGTCGCCCAGGGAATTGAGGAACGACCGCGCTTCATCGATCGTGACCGACCGGTCAATGCCGCGCAGGATTGGAACGTCGGCGCGGACGGCGGCAGCGCGTGCCGTCGCCTTGTCGCCGAAGAGGCGCAGATGCTCGGCGTCAGGGCCGACGTAGGTGATTCCAGCGGCCGTGCAGCGCTCGGCGAATTCGGCCTGTTCCGACAGGAAGCCGTAACCTGGATGGATGGCGTCGCAATTATTGGCGAGTGCGGCCGCTATCACGCCGTCCATGTCGAGATAGGCGCGTGCTCCCTTGCCGGCAAGCGGTTGGGCGACATCCGCCAACCGCGTGTGCAGGCTGGTCGAGTCGTCCTCGGAATAAATGGCGACGCTCTTGATATCAAGGTCGGCTGCGGCGCGGGCGATACGTATGGCAATCTCGCCGCGGTTGGCGATGAGCAGAGCGTTGAAGCTCATGGAATCTTCTCCGAAATGGTTTGGGATGATTTGATGTTCAGACGAGCGGAGATAGCCGGCCGCCGTACTCGCGACCTGCGTCTGAGATGGTAGGGGACGTGTCCGCGTCTCGAGTCGTGTCCAGTGAAACGAATTTGGTGAATATATTCTGTCGCCAATTTGGTGATCGGAATCGCGGTACTAGCTGACGTCGTCGAGCGTTCCGGTCACCCCCGCCTGCACCAGATCCTCATAGTCAGCATCGGAGATGCCAAGCTCGGTCGTCAATATCTCGCGGCTGTGCTGGCCGACGCAGGGTGCAGCCGTTACGGGGCTTGATGCCGCCGCGGAGAAGCGCCATGGCCGCCCGGGGAGCCAGGTCTCGCCTGCCTCCGGATGATCAACCAGCGTCACAAAACCGGCATCGCGAAATGTTGGGTCGGGTGCGCTGTACAGTTCGTAAAGGGTCGCGACGCGAGCGGATTCGATGTTGTGTCCCAGGAGCGTGGCCTCAAACTCGGCGGCGTGGCGAGGTGCCGTCCATGCGGTAATGATCTCATCAAGTTCCGTCTCATTGGCCTTGCGGCCCGACGCGTTTACAAATTGCGGTGCGCGCAGACGCGGGTCACCGATGACGGTCAGCAGCCGTGACCACGAGTCCTCGCTGGTGACCGCAATGGCGATCCACTCATCGCCCGTGCAAGCGTAGTAGTTGTGCGGTGCCTGCGTGGGGTGGGTATTACCGCGGGGGTGGGGCACTCGCCCGGTGGCGTCCAGTTCGAGCACGGCGTCCCCGCAGATCGCGGAGATCGCCTCCATCATTGACAGGTCGACGCGCTGCGGTTCGCCCGTCTGGTCCCGGTGATGGATGGCCGCCATGATGGTCGCGACCAGGAAGTATCCGGCGATGGGATCAGGGTACAGGCCGCCTGTATTCATCCCCGGGTCGCCCGCGTAGCCGTGCAGTGATGAGAGGCCAGACATCGGTTCGGTCGTCGCGCCGTTCGCCGGGTACGCAGCATAGGGACCGGACTCGCCATAGCCCGAGATCGAGGCCCAGATCATGCCCGGGCGCAGTTCATGGAGCTTCTCGAGCGTGATGCCCCAGGATGGCATCACCGTGGGGCGGAAGTTGTCGGCCAGGATGTCGAACCGGGGCAACAACTGCCACAGAATTTCTTTGCCGCGCTCGTGCCTGAGATCGAGCGTAATCTCGCGCTTGTTCAGATTGACCGAGTTGTACAGCCCCTGGGTGTTGAGTGCGTGCTGGGTGCGGTCCGGGTCGGCGAGACCCGCAGGAACCTGATCGGCTGTGCGGCGCCAGACACACGGCCGGTGCAGCGAGCCGACCTGCACGACGTCGGCGCCTAGCAGGCCCAGGAGTTCGGTGCCGAATGTACCGGACCAGGCCTGACCGAAACTGAGCACGCGAATGCCTGCGAGCGGCCCGTCAGCCAGCATGCCGGCGGGCAGGTTCCGCGGTGCGGGCGTGCGGGGTTGCCTTGGTGGCAGTGGCGTGTGTGCATTGATCGACGGCGCGGGCGCGCGCAACCGCCAGGGTGATGGGGACAGCTTTGCCGGCGCGCCGGCCGCGCGAATCGGCCGGTCGCCGATGGTGGTCTCGACCAGGAAATCGCGCGCGGTGTACTGCTCGTTTTGAACGAGATCTGACATGTCCTGCATGACGCCGACGACGCAGCGCAATCGAGCGAGTTCATGGAAGACCGGCCAGCGGTCAAGTTTGGGGAGCGACCCGATCATGCCCCGTGAGACGTCGCGCATATCTTTCGAGTGACGCCCAAGGTCCGGGATCAGGTCGTCACGCTCGCCCTGTTCGGGCAGTCCCATGGCCGTCATTGCCGCGGTCCAGTTGTGGAAATCGCCGATGCTGAAGTGCATCCGGCCGTCTGCCATGTCCCACAGGGGGCCTGACTGGCCTCGCGGACGCCCACCGGTGGGGCCGTTGCTCGTGCCCCGGTCCTGATAGATGGCAGCGATGCCCCACGGATGAACGGTCAGGGCAAAGGCTTCGAGTTCACTCACGTCCACAACTTCGGCAGATGCCGACTCGTCGCGGCGCAGGAGCGCGGCGGCGGCTGCGATGTAGCCGGCGACGCCACCGACATAGCCTGCCTGGTCATGTGGCATCGCGAGCGGGGCTTCACCGGCGTGCCGGTTGATAAAGGACCAGCCGGTGCGGGCGCCGAGGGTCAGATTTCCGCCAGGGTTGCCGGCGAGTGGGTGACTCAGGCCGTGGGCGGTTATCGAAAGGTGCACCGCATCGTCACGCATCTCGCCCAGCGCCGGCGCATACCAGGCGCTGTCAATGGGATCAGCGTTGGTGATGACCACGTCTGCGGCCGCGATCAACTCGCCGAGTTGCGACAGATCGTTCGGCACGACCGATTGCTTGTTCCAGTTGGCGTAGTTGTGCAGGGTCCCGAAGTCGGGGTGCGCCTCGTCATTCAGGAAAGGCGGCAGGTGGCGGAGTGGATGGCCGCCCGGCGCTTCGATCAGCGTAACGCTGGCGCCGAAGTCGCCGAACAGGCGTCCCGCGAACGCGCCGGACAGGCGTTCGGACAGGTCGATGATGCGAAGGTTGGAGAGAGGCGCGGGCATGGTCGACTCTTGGTCTGAAATAGGCGTTTGCCTCGCGCGGTTTTCGCACCATGTGCTTCCCAAGCGCGGAATCCGGGTTGTGCATGTGGCTCCTTAGTCGCGAGGAGTCGCACTGTACCATGGGCTTGCGGTCAATTTTTGGGCCGTGGACGGTGCGCCCATCGCTTTGTCCGGCCGGGTGAATATTCAGCTGAATCCGCGATCGTTTTGTTGATGGTTTTTGGCGCAGGCGTTCGAGCAGGCACTCGCTAGCGGTGCAGGGATGCACCGCCATTTCCGCGCGCCTCTTTTCTGCAAGAAAATGCGAGGTTTGCTTGCAAACCGACTCCCAAAGAATTGTCTGGCTGACAATTTTGGGACAAGAACGAGCTAAAGGAGGTGTGTGGACGCCCAGAGTCGCGGAACGCCGACGAGGGCCGTTCAAAACGTCGGCTGCGTTTACACATTTGCAAGTGGGTACAAGCTCAGATTCGTAATATCTTTGGGAAACAATGATTTGGCGCTTTTGATATGAAAGTTGCGTTATGTCTGCCAAGTACTGTTTTTGTCATGTGTAAGAGGGAATCAGGATTATGAGCAAGGTTAAACAACAATTTATTAAAGGTGCTGGGGTTGCCGTCGCGGTGGCGCTGACAGGTGCCTCGATGCAAGCGTCTGCATTGACAATCAACTTCACGGCTGCGGCGGGCATGTCCGCTGCAGCCATCACCGGCTTTATGGACGCGGGCGCCATCTGGGAAACCAAGTTTACGGGCTATCGACGTCAACGTGGACATCGATTTCACCACGCTCGGCGCGGGATTCTCGGCAGTGCTGGCAGCGGCAGCGTTGGCAAGTCATTCGTCGATGTGAAAACGAAAATGGCGGCGGACGCGACGTCGGCAGACGACGCTTCCAGCGTAGCCTCGCACTGGGTGCCGCAATGGGGTTCTGGGTAAATAACCCGCTCACGGGTGCGAGCGAGTTCGATGCTAATGGAACCGGCGACAACCTTGTTCTCGATGTGAACAAGGCGAATGCGAAAGCCCTGGGCCTCGTTGCCAACGACCTGACGACCGACGCGTCGAGACGGCAGACAAGCCAGCCACTTCAAGGACAGCCTTGAGCTTGGCATCATGGACCCCACGTTTGCGGCTGGCGAATTGGGCGTGATCACAGGTCTTGACTTGACTGCATTCGACGTCATCGGTTACGACCTTGCGGCCGTAGTTCCGGTACCGGCACCCGCCGGCATCCTGCGCCTTGGCCTCGGTTTTCTCGGGTACCGCCGCAGGAGTCGTGTGTAACTGACTCTACTGCGTTTCGCTGCCTCTTCGCCCGACTTGTATGCTCGCCGGAACGCGTGTCTTCTGGTCTCGGTAGGACGGGTGCGCACGGTCGAGGCTTGCATCATTGCATCCCATGCCATCGTGGCTTCGGTGTGGGTTTTCTTGTCTAACCGGGCCCGCAGAGAGCTTGGGAATCCGGCCCTGGCCGACATTCCGTCGGCAAGATGGGTCATATCATCGGCCCTGGCATGCCGCCGATGTGCGGGGCCTTGTGCACGGATGTTGAACGCGCGACGATGATTGCGACAGGGTGACAAGCAAGGAGACGCTAAGGTGGCGCCGACACTTATTTTTGCCGCAGCGGACGCAGGCGACCAGATCGTCATAGATATCGCATCAGAGAATCAGAACGTCATGTTGTCCGGGACCGTGATCGGGCTGGGTGGGCCCTCCGAGCGAACCCACGAACAGTTGATGAATCAGCGGCTGGTCGGCATGGTGACCGGCGAGATTGAATGCCAGATTCGGGCGGCCTTCACCGGCGACGATGAACGGTCGGTCAACGTTGCGGTGTCCATCGATGAGAACCCCGCGGACGACGATGCCGTGTTAGCGCCCGGTGACACGACGGTTGTTTCAATCACCATCATCTCGTGAACCCTGGATGCGGATGTATGGCGCGGCGCCGGGCGCAGGCTCTTCGCTCGATGGCGTGGCAGCGGCGCACTCTGACGATGCTGCTCGCGTTATGCGCGTCAGCCGCATTTTCAGACGGACCCGATCTCAGCGAGTTCCGCATCGCCCGGGTTGAATACGACAGCGTTGGTGGCTGGGGGCAGGCCTACTACTCCTACGAGGGCCGCGTTTGGCAGCGCTGGGAGACGGACTTTCCGCAGGCGGAGGAGAACTTCGGCAAACGCCTGTCGCAGCTAACACGGGTGGTTGCGGCCGGGAAGCCGGCACAGCGGCGGCTGACCGCGGACGACCTGGGCGACTATCCTATGCTGTTCATGTCTGATGTGGGCTACATGGATTTCACCACTGAAGAGGTGCAGGGCTTGCGCCAGTACCTCGACAACGGCGGTTTCCTCTGGGTGGACGACTTTTGGGGCGACGCCGAGTGGGCCAGCTTCGAGCGCTTCATGCGCGAGGTAAAGCCAGGTCTGCGGTGGCAGGTGATCAATGAAGACCACGCCATATTCAACACTGTGTTTGAAATCAAGACGATGCCGCAGATCCCGGCGCGAACCTTTGCGCGACGCTTTTTCGGCGCTCGGACAGCCGAACCTGCGGGCATGCACCGCTCCCCGGCAGGCTCCCTTGAGACCGCGACCCTGCGAGGCTATGTCGATGGTGCCGGGCGGTTGATGGTCATCGGCACGCACAACACGGATGTCGCTGATGGCTGGGAACGTGAAGCGTATGGCCAGTGGTACTTCGAGCGATTCAGCACGTTGTCGTACCGGATAGGCGTGAACGTGATTGCATACGTGCTGACGCATTAGCAGCAACTCATGATCCCGGATTACCGCGCGGTCGCGCAGGGAACACCGGGGCGTATTGCTTTAGTTCCATGAAAGCATCTTACGATCCCGGATTACTGCGCTGTCGCGTAGGGAACACCGGGGCATGTTGCTTTAGTTCCATGAAAGCATCTTACGATCCCGGATTACTGCGCTGTCGCGTAGGGAACACCGGGGCATGTTGCTTTAGTTCCATGAAAGGGGTGCTGCAAATGGAGTAGTCCGGCAAAGGCATTGGCGAGAGCCGCGAGGCGCTGCTAGGGTAACGCGTCGGTCAGCAACCTGGGGATTATCCCGTGAACACGCAACCCTGCGCGGCGAGGTGTCGGGAATGATCGGACGACAAGCGTCCAACGCAACTCGTGAATGCCGCGACGCTGCTCGTCGACTGATCGGTATGGCGTCTCAGGTCATCATCGCAAGATGAGGATCTCAAGAACGTACACTCACCAGGAGTCGGGACCCACGCTGACAGGTGCAGGTTGGCTGCGTGTGGAGCGTCCGTGGCGGGGGTGATGGAACTACTGACGGGGTATCCGCGCGAGGTCTTTGCGCGTGGCGATCTTGTGTGGGCGCATCCGCCGGGTGTCGTTTGCTGGATGCTTGCGCTCGCGGCCGGTGCGCTGCTTGTGGGCATCGGGCTGCGGCGTCGTGGTGGTCGTCGGTGGACTGTGCTGCAGTCACTCTCGATCGCCGCGTTTCAGGTCATGTTCGTTGCAATGATCGCGACCCTGCTCGCCGGGCCGGGGTTGCGCATCGACACGTTGAGGAGTGGGGTCAATCAACTGCCGATACTGGTTGATGTCTCGCGCAGCATGGCGCTGCCCGCGGCTGATGACGATCCAGCGTCACGCCTTGCGCGGTCGGTGCAAGTGGTAGGTAAGATCAGGGCCGAGCTGGCCCAACGGCTCAAACTCACCACCTTCTCCTTTGGCGCCGGTGTGCGGCCATCGCCGGACCTGCCTGATGCGGCGATCGAGGACGCAACGGACCTCATCGCAAGCCTTGAGTCCGTCATGGGTACGATGGGTGGTGAAGCCGTCGCCGGCATCCTCGTCTTCTCAGACGGTGGTGACACGAGCGGTGACCCCCAGGCGTACAAGCGCCTCGCAGCGCTTGACGTCCCGGTGCACGTGGTTGGTTCCGGGGCAGAGGAGTTTGTCGGCGAGGTCATGCTGACCGATGTCACGCTGCCGCGTGTCGCGAGCGCGGGGGCTGAAGTGGGTGCCGTCGTGACCTACCAGCATGTGTCGGCACAGGCGCGGGACGCCCGCGTCAGCGCCTATGATGGCGAGCGACTGATCGCGACGGTGCCGGTCGTGCTGCCGAAGGGGAAAGGCGTCAAACGTACGACCGTGTCCTTTCCGGCGGGCGAAGGCGGTGTGCGTGACCTCACCTTCAGGGTGGAGGTGGCCGAAGGCGACCAGATCGCAGGCAACAATGCGCAGGATCGCCTGCTCTCGATCTCCAATCGGACCCGGCGGATTCTTTATCTCGAGGGCGAACCCCGGTGGGAGTTCAAGTTCCTGCGGCGGGCGATCGAAGGCGACGACGTATTACGGCTCACGAGCTGGCTGACAACGACAGGCCGCAAGACGTACCGCCAGGGCGTCAATGACGGCGATGAGGTCGTCGACGGACTCCCGGATGAACCGGGCAAGTATTATGACTTTGATGTCATCGTCCTTGGCAGCATCGCGGCCTCGCGTTTTACCCCGGCCCAACACGCGTGGCTCGCAGGCTTCGTTTCAGAGCGGGGTGGCAGCGTGCTGGTGCTTGCTGGCCGGAACGCCCTCGCCGATGGTGGCTGGGACGTTCAGCCCCTCGCCGACGCGCTGCCCGTTCATCTTGACCGGGAAGCCGGCCCCGGCTACGCGCCGCTCACGAGCGGGGGCACTGCACGCCCGGTGTCCGCAGCGGGCGCTTCCGAGCTTGACCGGCTGATCGAGCCAACGGCTGAGTTATGGCGCGATTTGCCGCCACTCGCAGATCTGCACGTATTTGCCGGTCTCAAGCCCGCATCACGGACGTTGCTGGAGATTGTCACGAAAGGTGATGACAACCACCCGGCTGGAACCTATCCGCTGCTGGTCGGACAGCATTACGGCCGTGGCACGACTGCGGTTCTGGCATCAGCGACAACCTGGCGCTGGCAGATGCGGACCGATAAGGACGACTTGCGGCACCGGCGTTTCTGGCGAAATCTGTTGCGACAACTCGCCGCATCGGCGCAAAGCCCTGTCGAGTTGCGCGCTGCGGCGTCGGGTGCGGGTATCGAGATAGAGATTGAATCCCATGAGAATGTCAGTGCGAAGCCGCGAGCCAGGGTCACCGGGCCGGATGGCAATCAACTTGAGATGGTGTTGACGCAGGACAGCATTGGCGAGTCGGGCCGTTTTTCCGGCGGTGTGGCGGCGACACCCGGAATCTATCAGGTTGACATCACAGGCGAGAATGTGGAGCCGGTCACGCGGTTTGTAAAAGTCGGCGGAGAGGACATTGAGATGGCCAATCCGGTCCAGAACCGGCGTTTGCTAGAGCGGATTGCGGAGACCACGGGTGGACGTTATTGGCGGCTCGACGAGGTTGCTGGCTTGCCACAACACCTTTTGTACGCCAGTGCTGGCGCACGCGTCTCCGAGACGATGGCGTTGTGGCACATGCCTGTCGTCTTTCTTGTGTTGCTGCTGACGCGGCTTTGCGAATGGCTGCTGCGCCGACGTTGGGGGCAGATCTGATGTGGCGGCGAGCGCTCCTCGGCCTGTGGGCGGTGGCCACTATTGCGACGCCGGCGCACGGCGAAACCTGGTCGGTCGTTGTTGCGGGACTCGGCGGTGAGGCGGCCTATGATGAGGCGTTCGGCGAGGAGTCGTATGCAGTCGCCGATTTCGCGCGTCAAATGGGTCACCGGACGACGCTGCTTACCGGCCCCAATGCGACCCGTGAACACCTCGGGCAGCAATTGAGCGAACTTGCGAGCGAAGCTGATCTGGCGGATCAGATTGTATTGTCTCTCGTGGGTCACGGCTCGTTTGACCGCAAGACCTATCGTTTTAACGTATCGGGACCCGACGTGACGGGCGAAGATTTGAAAGGCTGGCTCGATAACATCAAGGCCAGCGTACTCGTGATCGCAACCGGCAGTGCGAGCGGCGCCCTGCATGACTATATCGCAGACGAGGGCCGCTTGCTGGTGACAGGAACGCGCGATGGCAATGAACGGCACGCAACCGTCTTCGGTCGTTATTTTGTGGATGCGCTGGGCGCGGAGGAAGCAGATCTGGACAAAGATGGTGAGGTCTCGGCCGGCGAGGCCTTTGCGCTTGCAGAGCGGGATGTTGCTGACCACTTTGAGGGGCTTGGGAGAGTGGCGACAGAACATCCGAGGCGCAGTGATGGGACGTTCACGTTGCGTGTCGGTCGTGTGGACAAGGAGCGTTATGCCCGTGATTTGGTGGGTCCGCGCTTGCCACCTGCGTCCTCTCCGGTCCCCGAGACGCCGGACGGGTTGGAACGGGTCGAGGAACTCGAAGAGGCGATCGCTGAACTTCGGCGGAACAAATTGACCCTGACGCCGGCCGAATACTTTGCGGAACTGCAGCGGCTTTTGCTGGAAATGGCGCATCTGCAACGGCAAAAGCAGGTGCAGGGATCGTTGGATTCCGGCGACGTGCTATGAGAAGTGTGATGGGACTCGCCATAAATAGATGCACTTGCGCGGGCATGCACGCAAGCTCAGGTATTGGTTGGCGGATCGGCGCAACACTTTCCGAGGTCGGTTTGACGCTCGTGCTGATTGCGGCGAGTGCGGTGCTCGTGTCGACCATCTCGCCAGCGGCGCTTGCCGCGCTTGCCGCGGAAGAAGCGGGCGAGGGTGCGGACGCGCCGGTCGGGTGTGCGCATTTGCGTTTCGGGCAGGCGGGTGGCGGGGACACGCCCCACCGGGCCTGTCTGCTGCAGTTGCTGGAGGGGTCGCTCGATCCGCTGGAACGCGCACAGGCCTATCACTCACTCGGGGCGTTCCAGGTGGCGAATCAGGAGTACCGACTAGCGGTCCGTCAGAGACCGGGTGCGCCGGCGGCGCGTGTGGCGTGGGGCCGACTCTTCCTTGAGGCTGAGCAACATGCGGATGCAAAAGCGCTTTTTAAGGAGGCGCTCGAACTCGATCCGGCCGACAGCGGAACGCTAACCGCAATCGCAGAACTCCTCGCTGCGCAGTTTGATTCGCGCGCGGGCACCGTCGCCGATGAGGTGCTGGCGATCGATGGAAACTCGCCGGGTGGGCAACTCGTGCATGCACAGTTGCGCCTTGAGGTACGCGACATCGATTCGGCACGTGCGCTGCTCGATGAGATTATTGCGCAGGCACCACCGACCGATGTCCTCCTCAATGCCTATTCCCTGCATGCTGCGGCGGATCTGCTGTCTGATGAAGATGGGGCCGCATGGATCGGCCGTGCGCTCGCGCTTGCACCTGGATATGGTGATATCTATGTAACTGCAGCGCACTACTACGAGATTACCATTCGCTATCAGGAGGCGGTCGACATGCTGACGAAAGCCGTCGCTATCGATCCTGAGAACCATCGGGCGCGTGCTGAACTCGGCATGAACCTGATGCGGGTCAACCGCATGGATGAGGCGAGGTCGCACCTCGAGACCGCCCATGACCTGCACCCGTTCAATGCGGGCGTGGTCAACACACTGCGACTGCTTGACAGCCTCGACGATTTTGACGAGGTGCGCAGCGAAACGGCGATCATTCGCGTGCATCCGGATCAATCCGCGGTGGTTGCGCCTTACGTCAAACGCATGATCGATCGCGCGGGTCAGCAGATGTCGTCGCGCTATGGCTTTACCCTGACACGGCCCGCAGTCATTGAGCTCTACCCGCATCATGCAGACTTCGCGGTCCGGACCCACGGACTGCCCGGGATCGCGATTCTTGGTGCCGCGTTCGGCGACGTGGTCGTCATGAACGGGCCGGGTGCCCACCCGGCCAACGACTTCGACTGGATCAACGCGCTGTGGCATGAGATCGCCCACATATATACCTTGAATGCGACCAACAATCGGGTGGCGCGTTGGTTCTCGGAAGGGGTTAGTGTGTTCGAGGAGTGGCACCACGGGCCGAGCGCGCGGGAAAGCGTGGACCTTGCTGTCATCGAGGCGTACGGAGAGGGCAAGTTGTTGCCCATCGAGAGTCTGGACGAGGGGTTCCTTCGTCCAACTTACGAGAATCAGATACAGGTGTCCTACGCCCAGTCTGGCCTGGTTGCTACCTATATAGACGCTGAATTCAACGATGGACTGAAGCGGGTCTTGCATCGTTATGCCGCAGGTGACCGGACAGCGGCCGCGCTCACAGTGGGTCTGGGCACATCGCTTGAGGCGATCAATGAGGGTTTCGACGCTTACCTTGATGCGCGCATCGGTGCGGTTGCCGGGGACTTTCCGAGTTATCAATCTGCGATCAAGAGCGCAGTGTCTGCGCTTCACGAGGGTCACTTCGGCCTCGCGGTCAGCAAGGCGCAAGCAGCCATCGACATGTACCCGGCCTATATCGGCGACGGCAGTCCCTATTTGTTGCTGGTTGATGCGGCGACCCGCCTTGACCGACCCGCGATGGTGGCGAGAACTCTGGGGGATTATTGGCAACGCGGTGGCCGCGATCTCGGTGCCCTGCAAACGCTGGCTGACAAGAGTGGCGACATGGGTCAGATCATCTCGATCCGTCGTGTCCTTGCACGCGCAGAGCCGATGATTTCTGAACGACATCAGATCCTGGGCGATCTGCTCGCGGCCGACAGCCAACATGCGGAAGCGCTGATGGAGTATCGTGCCGTGATGTCGCTTGCCCCCCACGATGTTGCCAGGGCCCACCTGCAGATTGCATTGACCCTGACGCGAATGAAACGAAACGAGGAGGCGCGCCTGTCGTTGCTGTCGGCGCTCGAGATAGCGCCCCGATACCCCGAAGCCCTCCAATTGCTGCTGGAGATGAGTGATGAATGACGACGAGAGACCCGCTGACAAACGTGGGGGGATGGAGCCTTCAGCGGGGATAGAGCCTTCAGCGGATGAAGAGCCTTCAGCGGATGAAGAGCCTTCAGCGGATGAAGAGCCTTCAGCGGATGAAGAGCCTTCA
>CAVOBC010000029.1:0-21437 GCA_963693635.1 Gammaproteobacteria bacterium
CTTACGATTTCTACCCTTTTACCGAGGACAGCCACTGGCAGATCTTTGCGCCAGTGGCGGAGTACCCGCAGTCGCAACCGGTGAACTTTGTGCGGGCCGACGCGCCACCGCTTTATCTGCTGCACGGCGCAGAGGATCGGCGCGTCCGGCGCGGGCACTCCAAGAGCTTGATGGAAAAGCAACAGCAAGCCGGCGGCCGCGCGTCGCGCGAGGTCTATCCAGGTATGGGTCACGCGGATATCGTTGTTGCGTTCTCCCGACTGCATCGCGCGCGCCATACGGTGGCGGCCGATGTCGCCCGGTTTATCGCGCAGACAACCGGCGCGCGGGTGTCAGCGTCCGGGGTGGACGACTGAGGCAAGCGTGTACAATCAAGGCAGGGCCGAATCGGTTGACCAATGGAGACAAGATGGGATTTCGAGAAGAGACGAGAGACTGGCTGGAGGAAAACTGCCCACCGTCAATGCGTTCCGCGGGGGGCGTAACGAGTGGCGGCAAACGGGCGAATCTGTCAGCCGACATGCGCCTCTGGCTTGACCGGATGGCCGCGCGTGGCTGGACCGCGCCGCACTGGCCGAAGGAATACGGCGGCGGCGGTCTTGACAAAGACGAGCAGCAGATCGTTGCCGATGAGATGCGGCGAATCAACGCCCGCGCGCCGCTTGGTGGTCATGGCCTGACCATGATTGGACCGGCCATTCTTGAATTTGGCAACGACGAGCAATGCCTTGAGCACCTGCCGCGCATGGTCTCCGGCGAGATCAAGTGGTGTCAGGGATACAGTGAGCCCGGCGCCGGGTCTGACCTCGCCAGCCTGCAATGTCGCGCCGTTGAAGATGGTGACGACTACATCATTAACGGCTCAAAGTTATGGACCTCGGGCGCAGACCAGGCGGACTGGATCTTCTGTCTTGTGCGCACCGACCCGCACGCGTCCAAGCATGAAGGCATCTCGTTTCTGGTCTTCGACATGGAGGTGCCGGGCGTGACCGTGACGCCGATCGAACTGATCAGCGGGTCCTCGGAGTTCTGCCAGACCTTCTTTGATGACGTGCGTGTACCCCGTCGCAATCTGATCAGTCGCCCCGGCAACGGCTGGACCGTAGGCAAGCGACTCTTGCAGTACGAGCGCGCCTCGATCGGTGGCGTCGGCGGCGCCCGGCAGAAGGTGACGACGATCGATGAGCATGCCAGAAACTATGTTGGTACCGTTGATGGGCGCATCGCCGATCCGGTAGTCAGGGACTCCGTGGCGTCCTTGCGCATGGACGAGCACGCGTACCAACTCACCACCCGCCGCTCCGCCGAGGAGGCGACCACCAGCAAGGCGCCGACTTTCATGTCGTCCTTTTTCAAGGTCTATGGCACCGAACAGAACAAGCAGCGCACCGAATTGCTCGTGTCGATCATGGGCACGCAGGGGCTGGGCTGGACCGGTGAGAGTTTTGAGGGCGGCGAACTGGGTGCCACCCGGGGTTGGCTGCGATCGCTCGCGAACTCCATCGAAGGCGGCACGTCTGAAGTGATGTTGAACATCATCGCCAAGCGCATCCTCGAGTTACCCGATTGATCCGGCACGCTCGATTGACGGCACGTCTTTGAAATGAACGAGGAGTTCCGATGAGCGAGCAACCCCAATTTTACGAAGCGCCGTTTGACCCGTACGCGGTACCGCTTGAGGACCTGGACCCGGCACAACCGGGGCTCTTCCAGTCGGACGCGCACTGGGCCGTGTTCGAGCGCCTGCGCAAAGAGGACCCGGTGCATTACACGCCGGATGGTCCGTATGGCGCGTATTGGTCGGTGACCCGTTACGAGGATATCTTCAAGGTTGATACGGACCACGAGACGTATTCGTCGGCGGGCGGCATCTCCCTGCCGCGCAAGCTTGCAGAGGAGCCCAAGCCGGATACGGAGTTGACCGAAGAGCAGCGCCGGGCGCGCGAGCAGTGGACGGGGTTTGCGATGTTCATCGCGATGGACCCACCGAAGCACGACCTGCAGCGTGCAACCGTGGCGCCGGTGGTTGCGCCGCCGAACCTCAAGGAACTGGAAGCGACCATTCGCGAGCGCGCCGGCAAAATCCTGGATGATCTACCTGTCGGGGAGACCTTTAACTGGGTCGAGAAAGTCTCGATTGAACTCACTACCCAGATGCTGGCGACGCTGTTTGATTTTCCGTTCGAACAGAGACAGAAGCTGACCCTGTGGTCTGACATTGTCACCGGCGGCGAGAGTGTCGCTCACCTGAGTGGCGAAGAGCGCCGCGCCGAATTGTTGCAGTGTCTCGGCCAGTTCACGCAGCTTTGGAACGAGCGGGTCGACAAGCCCGGCAAGTTTGATCTCATCACGATGCTCGCCAATGGCGAGGAAACCCGCAACATGCAGCCGTTCGAGTTCCTGGGCAATCTGATACTGCTCATCGTTGGCGGCAATGACACGACACGCAACTCGATTTCAGGCGGTGTTCTCGCCTTGAATCAGAACCCGGCCCAGTACGAGAAGTTGCATAGCGATTGCAGTCTGATACCCAACATGGTCTCTGAGATTATTCGCTGGCAGACGCCGCTTACGCATATGCGCCGCACTGCGACGACTGACACGGAATTGGGCGGCAAGCAGATCAAGGCCGGCGACAAGGTCGTCATGTGGTACGTCTCCGGCAATCGCGACGAAGACCATATTGATAACCCCGACGACTTCATCATTGACCGCGAGCGCGCCCGCGAGCACCTCGCGTTTGGCTTTGGCATCCACCGCTGCATGGGCAATCGCCTGGCTGAGATGCAGCTACGCGTGTTGTGGGAAGAGATAGTGAAGCGCTTCCGCAAGGTTGAGGTTGTTGGTGAGCCCCGTCGTACGCGGTCGGTCTTCATCAAGGGATATACAGACCTGCCAGTGCGGGTTCATCCCTGGTAACGAGATCAGGGGGGTGTTGGTGGGTTGAGGTTGGAGCCTGAGCCCTTACTCATGAGGCCAACCCGAATCGCAGCATCATCATTGGCACATCTCACATTATTTCCACGTGGTTCCGTTCTTCAGGACGCGCGTTGACCCCCTATCGGGTATTCCGAATCGCCTCGCCGAAATACAAACTGGTCGGCCCATCTACAATCGGAGAACCTGGTACCAGGAGCGGCCCTACCAATTTGGCTGACTCAACCTTCGTCTCAGTCCCGGCGAGCATGGAAACAAAGGACGAGAGATCTGATGCGTTGGTAGCATGTTTGGAGTCTTCTGTGCGTGCGGTGACGAACTCATGGACAAGCACGACGGCGCTCGACGCACCGACTTTTTGGGCTTGGAGCAATCGCCGCTGCAGAAGCCGTCACGAGCTGGTACCGCAGAGACTCAATCTTGGGATCATCGATCTGGACACCAAACTGTGCCTGCGCCAGCCGTTCGATTCTTGCGACACCCTTCGATTGGAGACTACGGTCGAGTCGCTCCTGAGCTTTTCGCCGAGTCCGGTGGAGCAGGTCGCCAAACGTCTCATCGGCCTTCGCTTCGACGACTACTACGACTGGGCCTGTGTCACTCTGCCCGATGATAAGCATGTCGATATTCGCTGGCTCGCCGCGAAAATCATCGAACCTGACCAATGCTTCAGGTTCTGCGCTCCACTCATTGAAAACGTCTATGTCGGGGTGAGATTGAAGGACGGTCTCGATCTCGCCTGGAATCGACGAACTGTTCGCTAACCACGCTCTGGCGCTCTCCTTGGCGCTTCTGGCGTCCTGTCATTGCACGGGGCTTTTGGGACCGGCCAGCCGATACCAGTCCTCCATCGAGGATATCGTTTCGCCAGCTTTTTGGATTACGCCATACATGACTCTTTGGGATCCATTGCGAAGCTGTCGGAGTGTGATGCCCGCATCAACCGGGGCGCAAGCGGTTTTTGCCGCTGTTGTTGCTTGAATTCACAACTCGCGCTGTTCTGACGGACCTGCAACGTCAGATAGACAGGCAGACAAGCGTCCCCAAAGTTGCGAGCGCTGTAAGGAGTTCCCCGATGCTTCCAACGTCCTGGATTGACATCATTGACCCTCGAATCGTTTCAGGCCGAAGCAGAGCGGTAATCCTGCGGCTATTCGTTTGTCGGTAGAACTAACGGTTCTGGTGGTCACCCGGTTGGCTGTACGGGACCGGATACGAAAAGTGGGGGGCCAACGTTCGCGGTCGACCGGATATCGCATGACGTTGAGCCAGGTCCATGGATGTGGCTGCAGACTCCTTTCGATCAAACAACCGAACGCATCGCGCGGAACTCGGCGTACGCGCTGCAGGCATCCAAGATGTCCATTAACCAGGCGGCTGACATCATGGGTCAAAGCGCAGCAGTGCGGGCGAGCGGGAACTTCTGGGTGATGAGCATCGGCGAGACGGGCGGCGATCAGGCGCGAGACAGCAACGACCGGGTTGGTTGGTCGAAGCCCCACAATGCACGATTCAATGATCAGGCAGAGCGACCCTGGTGAGACCAATCTGCTTCGCTGTTAGTTGATCTCAAGTTTGCCGGCGCGGGGCGCGCAGCTATACTCCCGCCTCGCACGCGGGATGACCAACATGAACGACACCAGCACATCCATTCGGTCCCATAACGGCATCGAACCCGAGCTTGGGCCCGGCACCTATGTCGACCGATCCGCAGTGGTCTGCGGCAACGTTGTATTGGGCGAAGACTCGTCCGTGTGGCCGTGCGCGGTCGTCCGCGGCGACCTTCTGCAAATCAAAATTGGTGCCAGGACGAGCATTCAGGACGGCTCTGTGATCCATACGACACACGACGGTCCATTCAATCCAGGCGGCTGTCCCACCCACGTCGGCAACGACGTGACTGTTGGTCACAGCGTGACCCTGCATGGTTGCTCCATCGGCGATCGGGTGTTGATCGGCATCGGGGCGACGGTGCTCGACAATGTCATTGTTGAAAGTGATGTCATGATCGGGGCTGGCACGCTGGTGCCGCCGGGAAAGCGACTGGCGAGCGGCTTCCTGTACGTCGGCAGCCCGTGTCGTCAGTCGCGCCCGCTAACCGAGAAAGAAATGGGCTACTTTGTCTATACGGCCGGCGTCTACGTGAAGCTCAAAAATGAGCATCTGCAGTCACAGGTCGCCTGATCACCCCGGCCATCAATTGGCAGCGGTCAACCACCAGCGGCAATCGTTGGCAACTCGCCCGGCGCGAATGTCTGTGCCGTTGGCAGCACGTGCTCCGCAAAGAGGCGCATGCTCTTTTCCGCTTTCTCAAGGGGCATCGAACCGTACGAGAACACGGCGACCAGTTCGTCAGTTCCCATCCGTTCGCTGACTTCTCGCAGTTTCTCGAGACAGGTCGCCGGGCTGCCCCAGATGTGGTTCGACAGATAGATGTCGTCAGGCTGTGCATCGGCGGGCATGGCATTGCGCATCTTGGCCATTTGACCGTAGTACTCATAGCCCTTGGTCTTCTGCAGGTGGTCGCCCAAAAACTGGTAGTGCCGTAGCGCGCTGTCACCGTATTCCAGCATGTATTGAGCGGCCGCGTCGTGGGCTTCCTCGTCGGTTTCCGCGCAATAGACCCAGCACACGGCAGTGGGTCGTTCGACGTCCCAACCATGCTCGTCCTGCCGAATCTGATTGTACCCGGCCAACTCCTCGCGGTGTGCTTCCCAACCTCGCTGCGGGATAAAGAGCGGCTTGGTGCCTTCGTGGGCGGCGACTGGCATCGACTGCGGGCTGCCCCAAGCAATGTACAGATTCTCAGCGAGTTCAGAGTCGGGGCGGGGACGTGGCCGCACCGTCATGCGCGGAAGCTGGTAGTGCTCGCCTTCATAGGAAAACCATTCCTGGGTCAGCGCCAGGCGGACTATGTCGAGGGCTTCCTTGAAGCGCTCGCGCGACTCGTCCATCGGGATGCGCAGGCCGTTGTACTCGCGCAAGCCGAGTCCGCGTCCAAAGCCGAGCTTCAGACTGCGGCCGTTCAGCATGTGGTCCAACATGATGAATTGCTCTGCCACCTGCACCGGGTCGTGCCATGGCAGAACCACGATCATCGTGCCCATCCCGATGCGCTCCGTGATGCCCGCGAAATAGGAAAGGAACTGCGTGGGACTGGTCACCATCGTATACGGCGTAAAGTGATGCTCGATGGTCCAAAGTGAATCGAAGCCCAGTGGTTCGATTAACCGTCCAAGGTGCAGTTGCTCCCGAAAGATCTGGGCATCCCCAACGATTTGCGGTTGCTCCTCCAGCTCCGGATCCGCTTCGACGGCCTCGTATCGATCCCAGTCCAGGTAGTTCTGTGCAAATAACGTAACGCCGATTTTCATCGCTGGATCACCTCTTGATTCTTGAGTGGCTTTCGAGTCGGTTTCAAGCAGCCTAACGTTAATCTCAGACCGTGTCTTCACGGTTGCAGCAGCTGTGACGTAGCGGGGGACAGCGGCCTCTCGAAAAAAGCCGGTTAACCGCAGGAGTCCATCGCGCACCTTGTCGACGAACTCGGGCGTGATGCCGAACGTAACCGCGATCCATCGTTTAGACTGCCGCGATGGATGATATCTATGTTTCCTTTGCGCCTGAGGATCGCGGGCGTGTTCGCTTGCTCATTCGGTCTTTGGAGGATTGTGGCTGGCGCGTTCGCGCGGATGACAACCCGGAAACTCAACTGATGCGGGCGGACGGGCATGTTGGGGACGAGGCAGTCGATGCGGGTTGTGTGCTCGTCATCTGGTCCAGCTTCTCGATTGACTCGCTGCGAGTGAATGCGCTTGCTGACGTGGCGCAGCATCCCGCGACCCTGGTGTCGGCGCGATTCGACGAAGCGATGCCTCCGTCCCGGTTCAGCGATGCACCGCTCGCGAATATGCCCGGCTGGCCAGGTGATCCGGGCGACCTGCAACGATTGCTGGGCGCTATCGACGCCTCCCTTTCCTATACGACAAGGGCGACGGAACCGACAGAGTTGGCGGAGGTGGAATCGGGAGGACCGATGCCCCTCGACGTCTTTCGGTCCAACTCGCTCTACGGTGGCCGGGGACCGCTTGTCATCGGTCTCATTCTGGGCGCGGTCGTCCTCGCCGGCTACATCGGGGATCGGCTGGCTGGCGGCCCGTCCCATCAGGGTGGCGTCGAGGCGGCGCTCGAACGGGCGCGCAGCCGATAGCGCGCACGTTGTTGGGTCCGCCCGGTGGTTTGGGTCGTCTTGTCTCGTCGCAGTGCGGGTTCCGCGCGAGGTTTCGGCGCTACTTGCCGGTCTGGTTGAACGATCGCGTGCTGGACGACTGAGGCGAGTGTATCCCGCAGGTACTCTTGTGAACGGGTTTGGGGCTTCTGGTCGCGAGCGGCCCGCCTAACCAGAGACCCTGCGAAGTCCGGGTAGGTTCCCCGTTATAGCCGCAGCGCTTTATAGCCGCAGCGCTGTTGAGAAATCAGGAAACCCTGCCCAACGGCCGGGATCGGTGTTACGCATGACCGCGACGGTCTTGATCGCTTCCGGATTGGCCAGTCCGTGCGGCTTCTCGCCGGTCAGGATGGAAATCACATTTTCGGCCTGCATCACGGCGGTTTCGCTGATGAAGACCTCGGACATGGCGGCGACATGGGGCGTGATGAAGCAGTTGGGGGTTGCCAGCAACCGGTTGTCCGACGGCATCGGCTCCACCTCGGTTACATCGAGGGCTGCAGCTTCGATTTCGCCGGACTCTAGTGCGTCTGCGAGAGCCTCGCCGTCGACGATGGGTCCGCGGGCGGTGTTGACCAGCAACGCCGTGGACTTCATCAGCTTCAGCGTTGCGGCATTGATCAGGTGCCGGGATTCATCGGTCGCTGAGCAGTGGATGCTGATGAAATCAGACTCCGTGAGCAACTCGTTCAGACCGACTAGTTCAACGCCATAGAGGTCGCCTGCGAGCTGTTTGACGTAGGGGTCAAAGGCGAGGATGCGTCTGACACCGAATCCGCGCACGCGGGTCGCAAAGGCGCGGCCGATGTTGCCGAAGCCGATGATGCCGACGGTGTGACCCGAGAGCCGGCGAATCTTCGGCGAATACTCTCGCATGGCCGTCGGGTTGTCCGCCCAGGCGCCGTCTCGGGTGACGCGGATGATGTCGTAAAGGCGTCTTGTCAGCGACAGCAGCAGAGACATCGCATGATCGGCCACCTCGGTCGTGTTGGACCCGGGCACGTTGCACACCATGATGCCGAGGTCTGTCGCAGCGTCGAGATCGATGGAGTCGACACCCACGCCAAAGCGACTGATCACTTTCAGGTTGGGGCAGGCATCCATGACTTTGCGGGAGGTCAGTGGCAGCAAGCCGACCTGGGCGCCGTCGGCATCATTGATGAGTTCGATCATTTCCTTTTCGGTGCGACAGGCGCCTTCGACGACCTCGATTCCCGCGGCTTCATACATCGCTCGCTGGGGACCCTGTGCACGACCCTGGATGGCAACTTTCATATCTCGTTTCCCTTTCCTTCGTTCTGTTTGGTTTTTGTTCCGCTGGTTTGTTCCAAATGTTGTGGAACATAGATCTGTGGCCGATTCTATCAATTCTGCTGGCTCGGCACTCGTGATGACGTCCGCAAGCCCCGGGCCGGTCGTAGAGAGATGTCAGATTGATTTCGCCAGGGTCTGTGCGCCGGCTCTTGCGATCGAGCGGACTTGCGGGCGGGCGTGCCAGCAGACCCTGCTTGTGTTTGCCCAAGCCGCTTGTGCCAGGCCGGGCGCATTTCGCGTGGTGAGCGGTGCGGCCCGCGTGTATGCATCGGACGAAAACGGGCTGTAGCCCGCTGATAACGAGGGGCGTGATATGGGAGTTGTCTTGATTCAGGGACTGGCTGTGGGGCTGGTTCTGCTTGCGAGTGCCACACGGGTCGAAGCTAAAACCGATGTTACTGTCGGTGTCATTTACGGTCACAAGGCCGGAATGGCCCTTGTCTACGATGTCTTTCATCCGGCCAAGCGCAAACGTAAGGGCGCAGGCGTCATCTACAGGGTCAGTGGCGGCTGGTTTTCGCGGTGGCAGGAGCCATCGACGCGCGAGGCGCAATTCAAGCTGCTATTGGATAAAGGCATCACGGTATTCGCCGTCCATCACGGCAGCGCGCCGCTATTCAAGGTCTCGGAAGCGGCCGATGATGTGCGCGCGGGGGTTGGGCACATTCGCGCGAATGCTAAAATGCATCGCGTTGATCCTGATCGCTGGGGTGTCTGGGGTGGCAGTGCAGGCGGTCACCTGTCGCTCATGCTTGGCATCCATTCAGAGGGGCGCCCCGCTGAGATAGAGGGCCGTGCGGGTTTCCTCGCGCCCGCGTACGTCGAGGGAAACCGATGCAGACGCAGGGATTGCAGTGATCGTTGCCTACTATCCCCCGGTTGATCTGCGCGGTTTTGCCGGGCCCAACGAACGCTTCCCTGCGCTCGACTGCGTCAAGGACAAGGAGTCGTCCATCTCGCCACTGATGTTTGTCGACAAGAACGATCCGCTGACGTTGCTGATACACGGGGACAAGGACGACCTGGTGCCGCTGTCACACAGCGAGCGCATGGCAGCGGCGTTCGAGAAAGCGGGGGTCGATCATGGTCTCGTCGTCATCAAAGATGGCGACCACGGTTTCTGCAATCCGGAGCATCGGGTGCAGGCGACTGCGGCGATGGTCGACTGGTTTGTGAAGCACCTGTAGTCACGCGTCCTTGATGACGATCCGCGCATCGACGGCGATGGCGCCATCGGCGTAGGCCAGGATCGGATTCAGGTCCAGTTCCTGCACATCCGGGTTCGCCTCGACAAAGTCTGACACCGCGAGCAGCACGCGACCAATCGCATCCTTGTCGAGCGGCGGTTGGCCGCGGACGCCGTCAAGGATCGCCTTGCCCTTAATCTCGTCGATCATCTGTGCTGCATCGCGCGGTTCGAGTGGCACCACGCGAAAGGTGACGTCCTTCATCACCTCGACGAGGATGCCGCCGAGTCCGAACATGACCACCGGCCCAAACTGTGGGTCCGTCGTCATGCCGACGATGATCTCGGTGCCCGGGTCCGCCATGTGCTGCACGGCGATGCCGGTGATGTTTGCCCCGGGCACTGCCGCGCGTGCATTGCTCATGATCTCGTCGAAGGCCGCCGCGACCGCCGCGTCATCTTCGAGGCCAATCCTGACGCCGCCGATGTCGCTCTTGTGTGTGATATCAGGCGACACGATCTTCAGAACGACCGGGTAGCCCGCGGCTTGTGAATGGCTGATCGCCTCATCCGCCGTGGTGGCGAGTCGGGCGCGCTCCACCGGCACGCCGGCGTCGTGCAGCAGTTCTTTAGCCTCGATCTCGCTCAGGATGTTGCGACCTTCGGCGCGGGCCTGACTGAGTACTGTCTCGAACTTCATCGCATCAATCCTGTTTGAATATGTCGGGCAGGCCGGTTCGTTGTGCTTTCCAGTCGAGCATCTGGGCGACCGTCCGGGCGGCGCGGGCGACGCTGGTGTAGAGCCCCACTCCCCGCTTGAACGCCTCATTGGTGATCGCGTCAGTACTCTGGCCCATCATCCGCGCCATGCGCCCGCTTCGTAGCAGCCCGATCACCGGGGTGCCGGTATCAGCTTGCAGCCTTTGCATTTGTTCAGCGGCGTTCACCGCGTTTTCGGCCATCTCCTTTTTTGCCGCGACGGGATCAATCTCGTCGCCAACGCCAGTGCTGCCGGGCGGCGGACTGCGAAAGCCGGTTAGTGGGGACATGAATAGCATGTCAATGCCTTCAGCCGTCGCGACCAGGCGCAGCATGCTCTCCAGGTGCTCTTCCGGCGGAAAGGCGTCGATTGGATTGTTGACGCTGCTGCCGGCGACCGGGATGTATTCGCGCATCTCCTTGACCGCGCTCTCGGGCATCTTCGGCACGGTGAGGCCCTCGCGATCAATGGCGTCGGACGACAGGACGGCGAAGCCGCCACCGCCACCGCCGAAGAGCGCGACGCCGCGGCCGGTGACGAAGCGCGTGTTGGTCGAAACCGCGACCACCATATCGTTCAGTTCGTCCATGGTCTCGGCCGGCATCGCGCCCGCCTGACGGCATGCCGCGTCGAATATCTCAACCGACCCGGCGAGTGACCCGGTGTGTGAGTGTGCGGCTTGCGACCCCGACGCCGTTCGTCCACCTTTCAAAATGATGACGGGCTTGACGCGTGCGCAGCGTTTCAGCGCATCGAAGAATGCGCGTCCGTCCTGCACACCTTCGATGTAGGCGGCTACGACCTTGCTCTCCGGGTCTGCTGCCGCATAGTCGAGGAAGTGGTGTGCGCGCAAATCGGCACCGTTGCCGTAGGAAATGGCCTTGGAGAAGCGGACGCCGCGGCTGACCAGCCCGTACACGATCTCGCCGGCGTTGGCGCCGGACTGTGACAGCAGAAATACATTGCCGGGTTCGCTCGGAAAGCCGCTCATGAACGCGAGTCGGCTACCCGGGACATAGAGCCCCATGCAATTGGGGCCAATAGCGCGGATGCCGGCATCCCGCAGCTTTGCCATCATCGCGTCTTCGACGCCGGCCATTTCCTCGTCACCGGTTTCAGAGAAGCCGGCCGTGAAGAAGTGAATTGAGCGCACTTTCTTTTCGATGCACTGGTCAACCAGCGACGGCACAACGCGCGCGGGTACCTGCGAAATTACATGGTCCACCGGGTCAGGCGTGTCGAGCAGGGTCCGGTAACAGGGTCTGCCGTTGATTTCGTCGACCTTGGGATTGACGGCATAGAGACCACCGATCGCGGGAAAGTCTGCTTCGAGCAACGAGTCGTAAAAACTGCCGGAAAATCCGGTTGAGGGCGTTGAGCGGACGCCAACAACGGCAACGGCTCTGGGGTGAAAAACGGGGTCTAGCGGATGTGCAGTCACGTCACTCATTAACCTTGAATTAGTTGGGATGGTTTGGGACGAATTGCGAATTCGTCGGGGAGCCGGGGCCTCGGTGGTGCAAGCGCGCTCCCGTTTGCGGGGCGCAAGCATAGCGGATGTTTCGTTCAAATAGGTTGGAACGGTTGCCTCGATCTCGATCGGCACCCCGATTGACGAGACCCAAAGCGCAGGTGACCCTTGTTTGGGCGGAGGGGCGCGCGGGGCGTTCCGAGGGCGAATGTCTGCCGCAGAATTGTCATCCTGACAATTCCTGGGAGTCGGTTTGCAAGCAAACCTCGCACCTTCATGCAGAAAAAGAGGCTTGCAGAAAAGACGGCTGCGGAAAATGGTGGTGCATCCCTGCACCGCTCGCTAGCCGAGACGCTCGATTGTCTCCTGGATGTCCTGCGCGGCCCCGTGCATCAGGCCCCGGATCTCGTCCCTGTCTGTGGGCCACATCAGGCAGTGCTGGCGCAGGTCAACCACGAGGCTTGCGAGGACAGCGTCGCCGTCATCGTTAATGGTGATCGGAACAACGTTGTGGACCAAGGCTTCCACCAGGGTGGTCGAGAACCAGGAAATGACGAAGAGCGGTCGAAGCTCTAGGAGGTGTTCCGCGAACGGCTGGTTGGGCGCGGCCGTTACCAACTCGGGGAACCTGGTCGACCAGAAGTCGTCGTCTTCGACGGGGTGAAGGCGGACGACGACTTTGAGTCCCTCTGAGCGGCAGAAGTCGACGATCTCGCGCAGCAATGCCTCGAAGTCTGACTTGCGAAAGTCGCGCGAATCGTAGCTTGACGCAAAGAGGACGGAGCGGCTCCAGGACGTCACTGCCTGTTCCGGCCCCGACTGCACGGTCACCGCCGTGCTTGTAAGGATGGTGTCGTAGTACTGCTGTTCCGTGCGCGTGATCGTCTCCATCACATGGAACGGCGGTACGATCAGATTCCGCTTCTGCAATCCGTGTTGCCACAACATGACGTCTGGGACGCCCGCGTCGATGCAGGCGAATGCGGGGGTGTCTGGCGTCAGGAACACAACCCGCCGTACCCGACTTTTCGGGACCTGCTCCCACCAGGCGCGGTGAAAACTGTAGGTGGGAAGTCGCATGATGGCATGGGTGATGTAGTCGAGACGCCTGCTGCCGACGGGCTCCGTCTGGGTGTTCAGCAGGGCCGCGAGGCAGGTGGCAGCCTCGCGCCACATCATCGTGAGGACGGGTCTATAGGCGGTACGGGAGAACTCGCCGAAGGTTGTTGGCCGGGTTTGATCCAGCCTGATCGGTGCGGACGCGATACCTCGGAATCTAGCCCAGTAGGCGGCTTCAGAACCCGCGCTGAAAACGACGAAAAGATCGCTGGGGCCGGTCGCAGACAACGCTTTGCGACGGCGGGCCTGAAAACAGAACCCGATGCAGAAGCACAAGCCCAGCATTCGCATGAATAGAAGTAATAGCCACGGCGCCGGCAAGAGTATGGCGGCCGCACGTCGGATGATTCGTCCTCGGGGGCCGAAGTGGCAGCCCGCGCCGGCGATTGCAGCGTCGAGGATATCTGAATTTGCGGTGAACCAGCGCGGGTCGGCCTGTAGCGCCTGCAGATGGGGGTGCATCAGGAACTGCGCGTGAATCTGGCGGCGCAGAGTCCCCGCATCTGTGGTGGAAAATACACGCGCCAGTGGGTCCTTGGCACGTCCGGCCCGATGCGATCGGCGTCCCGCCAGAAGGCGAGTCTGCCACGGGTTTCTGTGACGCTTACCAGGATGAAAAGCCTCCGTCCACGATGAGATTCTGGCCGGTCACGTAGCGGGACAGGTCACTTGCCAGGTACAGCACGGCACCTTTGATGTCTTCTTCTTCACCCATACGACCGAGGGGCACCTTCTTCTCGTAGCGACTGACAAACGCGTCAGTCTGGTTGCGCGCGATGCCTCCCGGGGAGATCGCGTTCACCCGCACCTCGGGGGCCGCGACTGTTGCCAGCCAGCGAGTGAATTGAAGCACGCCGCCCTTGCTGGCCGCGTATGCGGCGGGGTTACCCATTGACGTGCCGTCGTAAAGCCCCATGTCCGGGCCAAGCAGGCCATAGATCGACGCGATATTGATGACATTGCCGTTAGTAGAGGCCTTGAGATACGGCAGGCATGCCTGCGACAGTGCAAACACAGCGGTCACGTTGACCGCCATCGCGCGTCGAAAGGTCTCCGTGCTTTGCTCCGCGAACGTGGTGGTCCAGCCCGCCAGGTTGGTGTCGCCGACAAAGCCGGCATTGTTGATCAAGATGTCCAGTCCGCCGAAGCGCTCGATGTGCTGCGGCACGCTGCCAATGGCCGCTTCGTCTTCAAGATCCACTCGCAGATACTCGGCTTTGTGCGCGTGTTTTGATGACAGGTCGGTGCACGCTTCGGTGAGTCCATCCTCGTTGATATCCAGCAGCACAATCTGGCAGCCCTGCTCGGCCAGCGCATCTGCGCTTGCACGCCCCAGATGGCCAGCGCCGCCCGTGATGAGAGCGCGCCGACCGGTCAGGTCGCCTAATTCGGCGATACTTCTCAAGGATTTCCCTCGCTTGAGGCGTCGCCAGCGCTCCCTTCGATGAGGGCCGCTGCGATGCGCAAGTCGTACTCGGTATCGATGTCGAGGGCACGTTCGCGTGGCACGACGACGGTTGCTGTGCGGCCGTCAAAGAGGCCGTTGTGGGTCAGTATAAAGGACGGCCGCGAAGCGTAGCCGACTGTGGTTATGTCATAGAGCACAGGCGCCCCCTGGCGCCGGGAGATGGTGTTGCCTGCTTGCATGGCGAGGGAGGCCTGGCCCGCGTCGTCGATCTGCACCATGTTGAAATAGGGACTGCGGTCGCTCTCGGTGACTGAGATGACAACATCAGTGTCCGCATCCAGCAATCTGCGCACACACGCGTCCAGATCACCCGATTGCCGCAAAGGCGCGGTCGCGGGCGCGGACAGAAAGATATCCGGCGCGTCGCCTGAAGCCGCCAAAAACTCGAGCGCGTGGCGCCACGCGAGCCACTCGGGGCTCTCGTCTGCGGCCAGATGGGCGGGGCGCAGGAAAGGAATCTCCGCGCCAGCGCGCCGTGCCACGTCTGCGATGGCTTCGGAGTCCGTTGATACCAATACGCGATCAGCGTGCTGCGTTGCCTGCGCGCAGGCAATCGCCCGGGCGATTAGCGAGGTGCCAGCGAGTTTGCGGAGATTCTTGCCAGGGACGCCCTTTGAACCGCCGCGTGCGAAGACAAACGCATAGACGCTGTGTTGGCTGCCGTTCGCTTCGATCATGCGCGAGCCAAGCGAAGTTTAATGCGAGGTGTCATGGGAGCTTCACCGATTGACCGGTTGCGGCGGCTTTGCGCAAGGCCTCTACAATCTGCAGCACCCCAAGGGCGTCATCGCCGCTGACCACGGGTGGTGTCCGCCGCTCATGTGAATCCAGAAACTCGGTGAGTTGGGTCCGGTAGGGGTCTGGACAATCAAGGCCGTCGAACAGAAGCGTCGGGTCGCCATTGGCGGCCGACAGCGCGACTGTATTGGCGATGCCGTTCCACTGCAGATTGCCCGTCGTACCGATAGCTGTGCAGGTCCTCGTTACGACTGTCTGTAACATATCGAGGTGGATGCTGCCGATGACCCTGTCGCCGGATGGAGATGTCAGACTGACACTGGATTCGACCAGGTCTTCTACGTCAATGTCCAGATGACTTCGCTGGTGGACGTATGCACAAAGCGCGTGATGCCCGCGGCGCGCGCGGACTGGAGCAGATTGAGTGTGCCGGTCACGTTGGTTTCAATGTAGGTGTGCGGTGCCTGATACGAAAAAGGAATGGCGATCAGCGCGGCCAGGTGGCAGATGGCGTCCAGGCCCACGACCGCCTCTGCGGTGCCATGTGGATCGCGAATGTCGCCGGCAACCACGTCAAACTCGTCAGCGACTTCCGGTGTGACGTGATCCAGCCAGCCCCGGTGGTTGAAGGCGTTGTACTGGACGAATGCACGCACGTCGTGGCCAGCGCGAACCAGCGCTTCGGTGAGATGAGAGCCGATGAATCCATCAGCGCCAGTGACGAGAACCTTCATGGCATGCACTTGAATTGCGGATACAGACTGGCCCTGCCAGGTGCGGGGATGGGATTAGATCCGCGGGTGTGTGCCAATGCCGGTAACTTTGCCACGACGGGTAACTTCAGATTGACTAGCCAGCGTTAAGCATAACGGATGTATTCGATGTGCGGTCCACAATGCGTCGTTGACGAACGATCACCGAAGCCCTGTGACGGTCGATACGCGTTCGTTACCGTGGGTGCCGAATCGAGCGGGCTGAGGCCCGCGATTCTGAAAAAGTGTAGGAAATCACTTTTTCAGCACCCTGCTAGAGGCCGAGTGCGTGGCGATCAAGCGGGTCAAGCGGTATGTCCGGATCCGGTGACGGGATCGCTGACAGCAGCAGCTTCGTATAATCTTCCTGCGGATTGTTGAATACCTCATCGATCTCGCCCGCTTCAACGACCTTGCCGCGATGCATGACGAGCACGCGATCGCAAATGTGCTTTACGACGCTGAGGTCATGGGCGACGAACATGTAGGTCAGCCCCAGTTCGTGCTGCAGGTCTTCCAGCAGATTGATAATTTGGGCCTGCACCGAGACGTCGAGCGCAGAGACAGATTCGTCGCAAACGACAAGGCTCGGCCGCAGGATGAGTGCCCTGGCGATACCGATGCGCTGTCGCTGGCCACCGGAGAAGGCGTGCGGATACCGCGTCATGGAGTCCTGCGCGAGCTGAACCAGATCCAGAATTTGCAGCAGCTTCTGCTGGCGCTCACGCCGATTTCTAAAGCCATGGATGATGAGAGGCTCTTCGATGATCTCCTGCACGGTCATTCGCGGATTTAGCGATGCGAAAGGGTCCTGGAAGACCATCTGGATTTCGCGGCGCAGCGGCACAAGCTGACGTTCGGTCATTGCGTGCAGGTCGACCCATCCACCTTCACTCAGAAACCGCGCGGTGCCCTCGTCGGGGTTGATCGCGCGCAATATGCAGCGAGCGAGCGTGGTCTTGCCGGAACCGGATTCGCCGACGATGCCGAGCGTTTCGGCGCGAAAGAGATCGAAGTTGACGTCTTCGACGGCGGGTACGCCGTCGAAGAACTTTGACATCCCGCGAACCTCGAGAATCGCTTCACTCACGTCAGATGCTCCGGAATCTCACTTGCGGGGAGGCTAATCTGGCGCCCGTCTTTGAGCGTGACAAGCGGATGTGCTGTCGTGATGTCCCTGTCGCCTACCACGCTCGCGATCGTCGATAGACGTTCACGTTTGTCGTTCAGGCCAGGTATCGCGGCCAGCAATCCGCGCGAGTAGGGATGCAACGGGTCCTTCAGCACCTGACGTACAGAGCCAATCTCCAGCACGCGACCCTGGTACATGACGACCACGTGGTCCGCCATTTGCGCGACGACGCCCAGGTCGTGAGTGATAAAGAGAACGGTGTTGGAGAGTTCTGACTGCAGGCGTCGGATCAGGGTAAGAATCTCGGCCTGAATGGTGACGTCGAGGGCGGTCGTCGGCTCGTCGCAGATCAACAGCTCCGGGTTGCAGACGAGGGCCATCGCGATGACGACCCGCTGACGCATGCCGCCCGAGAATTCAAAAGGGTACATCTTCATGCGGCGTTCGATGTCGTCGATGCCCACGTGCTGCAACATCTGCGCGGCTTCCTGCCAAGCAACGGCCTTCGATACGTCGCGGTGACACAGGATTGCCTCTGAAACCTGGTCGCCAACCGTGTGGACCGGCGACAGCGCCGTCATCGGCTCCTGGAATACCATGCTGATGAGACCGCCACGCAGCTCGTGGATCCGGGGGTCTTTTGCATCGAGCTGGACGATGTCGTAGGACTCACCGTCATTCGTTGTCAGGTTGATTTCGCCGCCGATGATCTCACCCGGGGGTTGGATGAGGCGCATGATGCAGTTCGCAGTGACCGACTTGCCGGAACCGGATTCACCCACGACTGCTGTCACCTTGCCGCGTGGCACGTCGAAGCTGACGTCGGACAGCGCTTTCGTGACGCCGACATCGGTCTTGAACGCCAGCGCGAGGTTGCGAATGGAAACGATGGGATCTTCCATCTCCACTAGCGGGACCCTCCCGTGCTATACGGGTCCGCAGCGTCTCTGAGGCCGTCGCCGAGCAGATTGAATGCCATCACCGTTAACACGACGAACAGTCCTGGCAACAATAGCCATGGCGTCATCACAATGACCTGATAGTTCTGGGCCTGCTGCATCAGAACGCCCCAGCTCACGACGGGCGGTCGCAGCCCGATGCCGAGGAAGCTGAGCGCCGTCTCGCCGAGGATCATGCCGGGCACCGCGAGCGTTGCGGTGGTGATGATGTGACTCGAGAAGCTGGGCAGCATGTGCCTGAAAATGACCCGGAATTTGCCCGCGCCAAGCATCCGCGCCGCGACAATAAACTCCTCCTCGCGCAGGGCGAGAAATCGGCCACGCACCTGGCGCGCAAGCGTGGTCCAGCCGAGTAGTGACAGAATGATGGTGACGCCAAAATACACGCGGATGGAGGACCATGCGACCGGAAGCGATGCAGAGAGTGCCATCCAGAGCGGTAGCGATGGTAGCGATTGGAGGACCTCGATGGTGCGCTGCACGGCCCGGTCTACCAGGCCGCCGAGGTAGCCGGCGAGTCCGCCGAGCGACACCCCGAACAGGAGTGTCATCACCACGCCGATGATGCCAATCGACAAGGAAATCCGTGCGCCATAGAGAACGCGTGAGAAGAGATCCCGCCCAAGCTGGTCGGTGCCAAAAAGATGGACATATCCGCCTTCCGCCTGGAAGAGGTGAGTGTTTGCCTCAAAGAGATTCCAGAACTGGTAGGTTTCGCCGGTGGCGAAAAACCGGAGCGCAAAGCGCTTTTCCGGGTTGACCGTGTATTCGCGCATCCACGTGTCGGCATTGACCTCCATGTCGTAGCCGTAGACAAAGGGCCGCAACGAGAAGTTGCCGTCAATGTCCATGAACCGAATCGACATGGGGGGCGCGTTGATGGCGGCCACGTTGCGTGCGGTCGTGCCGTAGGGCGTGAGGACCTCGCAGAGCGCTGCGGTCAGATACATGAATATCAAAAACACCCCACTCACCATCGCCAGACGGTGACGCTTGAAGCGGCGCCACTGCAATTGTCGCGGTGTCAGCGTGTCCTGGGCCTCTTCGACCTCGTAGGTCGCCGCATCGGCCTTCGCAATGTTGTCACTCATAACGAATCCGTGGGTCAGCCCAGGCCAGGAACAGGTCGGATATCAACATGCCGACTACTGTGAGCATGGCAAGCAGCATCAGGAAGCTGCCGGCCAGATACATGTCCTGATTGAGCAGCGCCTGCAACAGTGCGGGGCCGGTCGTCGGCAGGTTGAGAACCATGGCAACGATCGCCTCGCCTGAGATCAAGGCTGGCAACTGCAGGCCGATGGTGCTGATGAACGGATTGATCGCGATCCGCAACGGGTACTTGAGAATCAGCTTGACGGGACGCACGCCCTTCGCGCGGGCGGTCACAACGTATGGCTTGTTGAGTTCGTCGAGCAGGTTGGCGCGCAGAATCCGCATCGTAATTGCGGTGCCACTCAGGCCGATAATGACCATCGGAATCCAGATGTGGGTGAGCATGTCGCCGAAACGCGCGAAGGACCACGGCGCGTCACGGTACTCCGGCGAAAAGAGGCCACCAACACTGATACCGAAGTACTCATACCCGACGTACATAAGGATGAGTGCAAGCAGGAACGGGGGGGTTGCGAGGCCGACTAAAGCGATCGAGGTCATCGCGTAGTCGCCGATCGAGTACTGGCGGACCGCCGTATAGATGCCGAGCGGCAGGGCGGCTACCCAGGTAAAAATGAGCGCAGAAATGGTCAGCGCGAGGGTAAAGCCCAGCCGTTCCCAGACCAGTTCGCTAACCGGTCGGGCGAAGAGGAAGGAGTATCCCATGTCGCCCTGGACAAAGTTGATAACCCAGTGGAAGTACTGTTGGTAGATCGGCTTGTCGAGGTTGTACTGGGCACGAAGGTTTTGGATCTGTTCCGCGGAGACCTCAACACCCTGTGCCTGCAGACGGTCCAGCGTGGCGCTGACGATATCGCCGGGCGGCAGTTGGATGACGGTGAAGACGATCACCGAAATCAGGATCAGGGTCGGGAACATCCCGATGATGCGGGAGATCACGTAGGATCTCATTAGTCCTCCGCTAGCGCGGATGGATTCATGCGCCAGGTCTGCATTTTATCGTTGTTCTGCTCGAATTCCCGGGTAGCAATTCACCCGTCTTGTTCTCTGCGGTCTCTCACATGCCCTTGTGAATGCCCTTGTGGCGGTTCTGGTGAGCGGCATTGTCGGACAGCTCGCAAAGCGCGTAAACAGGAGTACCACAGGTGACCCTGGCTTTGCCAGTGCAATGCAGTCCTGCGGGTCTCCTTGAGCAGAGCCTGATGAACGCTACGACACGAACATTGGTATGCCCCGCGGCTATGCGATGGAATCCGGGGGAGACGCAAGGGCGAGAACGAAGCCGTCTCACCGCTTGCATGTGATCAGTCGCGTCGAGGGCAAGTCATTCGCAAAGGTTGCCGAACGTGCCCCCGGCCTCGTGCTGCAGACCGGCCTTGGCAAAGATCTCGAGATCGTCAAAGAGATGCACTTTCCGCATTCGCTGGGACGCCCGTACTCCGCGTTTACGCATTACCTGGGATTCGGGGTAAATGACGGTGAATACAAAGTGATGGGTCTTGCCCCCTTATGGCGACCCAAGGCCACAACAGCAGGCCGCCGTAGCCCTGCGCGGTTGCCATCGTTATCGCCCAGATGGCGAGGGTCGTTGCGAGGCGAAAGGCGTGTTCGTCACCGCCGAATGAGCCGGAGAGGAAGGCGAAGAGGACCATCAGCAACATAGCGCCGTAGTAGACGCCGTCGCCCATAAGCCGGAGCGTGGTCTCGGTGCGCTCCGTGGATTCGGTCACTGTTCGTACCGGGATGCTGAGGCCAGGGCTCGCCCGGAGCGCAATATTGATGACGTCGCCGACGGGCGCGGTCAGCGGCAGGATGAACGCCGGGTGTAGCACCCGGCGTTGACGGGCTGGATATTGATTGCCGCCAAGATGTAGCAGGCCGCCGTCGCGGTTCGTGATTGTGTACTGGGTGACGTAGGGCGAGGCGATGTGCAACATCACAGGGCCGCCGAGGTTCGGCACCGCTACCTGTAGATCAGCGGTGCCCTCCTTGTCCACCCGAACCTGCCAGTGCGCAGGTTCGGCATCGGCGCCTGACCACCCGGCGAGGAGGATGAGCAGGGTCGCGAATCGGCATGCGTGTCTGAATAACGGCATGTGAGGCTATGCAGGGACAAGTGCCCGCCAGAGGGGTATTAGTTCTCAGCATAGTTCAAGGGTCTGACCCGGTCCGCCACGGATCACCTGAGGGGGGCAATCCTGGAGGAAGGCGAGCAGACCGCTGTTAAGGCTCTCAGGGCAGCCCTTTATGGCCGGCT
>CAVOBC010000030.1:0-21036 GCA_963693635.1 Gammaproteobacteria bacterium
GATGGCTGCCTGCGACCGCCGGGTCCAGCGTTGCCTGCGACGACGAGTCGTAAAAGAGCAGCGCCACTTCATCGGCCGCACCGTCAATGAAGACATCGAGGGTCGCCTCATCACCGATATCTAACTGGTACTTTCCACGATAGTCCCGGTACCGCGGCAGTTGCACGATGTCGACACCCTCGTTGTCCTCTTCTCTGATTTCCTCAATGTAGCGACCGAGGATTACATCGTAATAACTGACCCTGGCCGAAAAGACGCCGCGTTGCCGGTCACTGATCGGACCCTCCACCAACACCCCCGCATCAAGGACGCTCGCGTCCAGCACGCCCGTCGTTCGAGCCTGCTTCGGCGCCCGGGTCCGTGCGTCGATGACCCCGCCAATGATTCCCTGATACTCAGCGCCAAAACCCGCCGGATAGAGCCGAAAACCGTCGACCAGATCACCATCGACAACCGACAGTCCGGTCAGGTGAAACAGGTAACCGACCGGCAGGAAGTCCAGGTCGTAACGGTTGTCGCCCGGCCGGGACCCGCGAATCGCAACGCCGCCCTCAAAGTCGTCATTCACCGCCACGCCCGGTAGCGTAATAATGCCGCGCAGCGGGTCGTCCTGCGTTCCTGCAAGGCGTGACAACTGCTCTGCCGTGAGTGTCATGCTGAGCGGAATCTCGTCGCGAATCGGTTGCCCGATGACGACGATCTCCTCGAGCGCCTCGTCCCCGGAATTGGCGTCAGCGGTAGCCTCAGGGTCCCGTTCTTGCGCAGCCGCCGTTACAACCGCGACCGCAAGGCTAATCACCAACACCAGCCTGGCAATGGTCACGGGGTCCTTCGGTTGTCCACGCATCCAACTCCCCCGATTAATATTTCGGGTCATTGTCCCGCTTTATCCTGACTGGTCGCTGAACGTGCGGGGACGGCAATGACATGCCCTGACGTCCGCCCGGTTGCTACGGGCGCGGCCGTCAAAGTCCAGCGAGAAATGCGAGGAGCACGGCGTTGACCTCGTCAGGGGCTTCCTGCTGCGTCCAGTGACCGATGCCCGGCAGGACAATCGCAGCGGTGAGATTCGGCACCTTGCTGCGCATCGCTGCCTCGGCCTCGGGACCAAACGGCACAACGTCGGCATCGCCGGCAACGAAAAGCGCGGGTTGCTCGATCTTGCGGCCCTGGAACGCACCCAGAAGCGACCAGTTGCGATCGCTGTTGCGATACCAGTTCAAGCCCCCGCGGAACCCGCCCCGGGAGAATTCTCCGGTGAAATAGTCAATATCTTCGGCGGTGAGCCACGCGGGCAGGTCGTCGCCCGGGTCCTCCATGAATTCGAGCATGAACGACGAAGCGGGTGGTGCATTCGTTCGTTCAAACGCCGTGCTGCGGGGCCGCGCCCCACTCGCACCAACCAGCATCTTGCGCATCGTGACGGCAACATTGTTCTGCAACTCATGCTCGGCAATGCCGGGTGTCTGGAAATAGAGCTGATAGAAGAACCGATCGCCGAAGACCTTGGCCGCACTCGCCATCGGCGGCGCGGCACCGCGTTCCGAGGTCGGCACAGACAGCGAGGCGACGGCCGTGAACACATCAGGCCGCATCATCGCCGACGTCCAGGCGACCGGCGACCCCCAGTCGTGCCCGACGATGACCGCCGTCTCCTCCCCCAGAGCAGCGACGAGTCCAACGATGTCACCAACCAGGTGCAGGAGCGTATAGCCGTCGATCTCGGCCGGAGCATCGGTACCGCCGTAGCCGCGCTGATCCGGCGCAACTACGTGATAGCCCGCGGCCGACAGCGCGGCAATCTGGTGACGCCACGAATACCAGGACTCTGGAAAGCCGTGACAAAGTATGACAAGCGGACCGCTACCCGCCTCGGCAATGCGCATGCTGATGCCGTTCGTGTCCACTACCCGATGAGAAATCCCGGCCATCAGTCACTCCCTTTGATTCGCATTTTGATTTTTGATTCGCCCTGTGATTCGCCTTCGTTGGAGGCACAGATCAAGATTACCCTGTTATCGATCCGGTTATTCCCGGCCGCGCTTAAACTTGGGTCACGTTTCCTTGCCTCCTGTTGATGCCTCCCGTTGACGCCTCACGGCGCCTTTGCATGCCAGAACGCTGAGATTTATTCCGCGTGCCTGGGTTAGCATCAACCCTCTGCTGAACGAACTGCCAATACCAAAGTGAGAGATCCATGCTCGATGCCGCCGGCCGCAACGAACAACGTATTCAAACCAACGGCATAACGCTGCGAACCATCGTCGAGGGCGACGGACCACTGGTGATCCTGTTGCACGGCTTTCCACGCTGCTGGTACCTGTGGCGGCACCAGATTGACCCACTCGTCGAAGCTGGATTCAGGGTCGCGGTTCCGGACCAGCGTGGCTACGGTGCCAGCGACTGCCCCGCCGGGATCGAGGACTACAACATCCTTGAACTGGCCGCGGACGTCGTCGGACTCATCGATGCGCTGGGCGAAGAGAAGTGCTATCTCGTCGGGCATGACTGGGGTTGCATCGTTGCCTGGTACGCCGCGCTCCTGTACCCGCACCGATTCCACTCGGTCATGGGACTCTCGGTACCCAACAATCCGATCGGCCCCGGCGTCGTAAATCCGCCCGGAATGGATGACGCGTTCTGGTACATCCGCTACTTCCAGAATCCCGGCGTCGCCGAGACGGAATTCGAGCGGGACATCAACCGCACCGTCGGTTTCTTCAATGGCGGCGGCAGCACCGGTGGCAAGTCGCGGGACGACTCGATGTTTGGCGACGGCGCACCGGGCCCACTGGGCGCAGCATTCACGCAAGCCGACCACGACTACTACGTGAGATCTTTTGAAGCTTCCGGGTTTCGGGGCCCGTTGTCGTGGTATCGCAACATGAGCCGCATTCCGACGCTTGCGCCGTGGCTGCTGGGCGCAAAGATTCAGATACCGGCATTTTTTCTTGCCGGGAGCAACGATCCCGTTCTCAATTTCGCGTCACTGTCGTACGAGGCGCAGGACAAGAACTTCGCAGACCTTCGCGGCAAGCAACTGATCGAGGGCGCGGGCCACTGGGTGCAGGAAGAGAAGCCGGACGAGGTCAATGCAGCGATGATCAAATTTCTGGGCGAGATGCGGAGTGAAGTCGGTGGCGGATGAAACAGATTGGCGCGACAACGGCATTCGGGTGGTCTCGGGCGATCACCTGGATACCAACACCGCGCAAACGCCGGGCATGAACCGGGCCGCCGCCATCACGGCTGCAACGGCGGGCGCGCAGAAGATCTGGGCAGGCACGGTTCACATCCACCCGGACGCCAAGACCGGCGCACACCATCACGGTGATCTCGAGAGCGTGATCTACATCGTGTCAGGCAAGGCGCGGATGCGTTGGGGCAACGCCCTCGAATACGTTGCAGAAGCGGGTCCCGGCGATTTCATTTTCGTGCCGCCGTACGTGCCGCACCAGGAAATCAACGCGAGCGAGGACGAACCGCTGAGTTGCGTTCTCGTCCGCTCAGGGCAGGACCCGGTCGTCGTGAACCTTGACATCCCCGTCATCGAGGCGCCCGGCGAACTGCGCTGGGTAGATCCGATCCACGCCGACGGGCAATAGACGGGCAATAGTTGAACGAGCAACGCGGACGCGTTGCGCGGCCGGGGCTACGCGAGCGACATGCCTGGCCAGTGTTCGGATGCGTTCAGATTAACCGTCGTCATTGACCGGGCGGTCGTGAAAACATACTTTGTCCCAGGCTCACCGGCGCAACCACGTCGGGTCACGAAAAGACGCGTGGGGACCAGCAGCGGCGCCTATTGGCCGACCAGATATTCGCCGCCGATCAACCGGACTGCGCGTCATCTTTTGGGATTGCATTAACTAACATTCGGAGCTGATATGAAGTTTGAAGACGTGAAGACCGTGGGCATCCTGGGTGCTGGCGTTATGGGCGGCGGCATTGCGCAGAATGCGATCCTCGCCGGAACCCGCGTGATCGTGCGGGACCTCACGGACGAGGTCATCGAGAAGGCCGAGGACACCCTCATCAATGGCAAATTCGGCATCCGCAGCGGGCTTGAGCGTGGCAAGCACACACAGGAGGAGTTCGACCAGGCCGTGTCTTTGCTGAGCCTCACCACTGACCCGGCCGACCTCGCAGACGTTGATCTGCTGATCGAGGCGATCGGCGGCGGCGACACCGGCAAGCTCGAGGACAAACCGCTCAAGCTGCGCATCTTCAAGGATATGGACGAGATCGTTAAAGACGAAGCGGTGTTTGCGTCCAACACGTCGACGTTCAGCATCACCGACCTTGCGGCCGTCACCAACCGCAAGGAGCGCTTCATCGGCATGCACTGGTTCAGCCCAGCCAATATCATGAAGCTCGTTGAGATCATCCATACCGAAGACACGTCCGATGAGACCTTCCAATTGATCGCCGACGTCTGCAACGCCTGGCGCAAGATCTCGGTCAGGGTCAAGGACATCCCCGGCGTCGATTCGGGCTTCATCGGCAATCGGGTCATGGGTGCCGCGCGGCGGGAGGCCATGAAAGTCGTCGAGGAAGGGGTCGCGACCGCTGAGGACGTCAACGTCGCGATGATCCACGGCTTCCGCTGGCCCTCTGGCCCGCTCTCCACCGGTGGGCCAAATGCGCGCTCTGGCTGGAAATAGGGCCACGGCCCTCACAGGGAACGCCAGTCGTCAAAACAGCCGAATTCCGGCGCCGTCTTACGAGCCTTGTGATTGCAGCGATGGCCGTTACGCTGCCGGCGCAATCTTTCGCTGCGGATCCGGTCTACACCGCGCTCTTCTCCAACAGGGCGGCGGGCGGCCATGATGTGGTCGCCTACTTCACCGATGGGGCGCCCCGTGAAGGCAAGAAGTCGATTTCCACGCGGCATGATGGTGCCGAATGGCTGCTCGCAACCGAAGCCAATCGGGCACTCTTCGTCTCAGACCCCAACAAGTACGCCCTCCACTACGGTGTTTATTGTGCCTGGGCGGTCAGCCAGGGCTATACGGCAAGCGGTGACCCGCAGAACTGGACGATCCAGGACGGCAAGCTGTACCTCAACTACAACGATGACGTGCAGGCGACCTGGGAAGCCGACAAGGCGCGCTTGATTCGCGCTGCGGACGAAAACTGGCCAAAGGTGCTCGACTAGCGGCGGCTGAGGGCTCCCTCTTCTCACGTTGCACTCTGGGTCCACCGGACCCAACTCGCCCCACTAAATCATCGACTTACGTCGCGCTGGTTGCACAACACGCTGCACCTCCCGTCTAATGTCCACGCCTGCCCATGCGCGTAAGATTCATTTTGAGCGACTTCCCTGGCGCGCGGTCGTCCCGCTGCAGGCTTTGAGGGTCCAAAACAATGAAGAACGAGAACTAGCGCCAATGCCGTTGCTCCTTCTTTCGCTCGCCATACAGGCCGCCCTCATCATTCATGTCATCCGGACCGGCCGAGATTCGACCTGGATTTGGATCATCTCGCTGCTGCCGGGCGCGGGTACCATCGCTTACCTTGTGATCGAAATTCTCCCGGAAATCCGCAATAACTTTCTCGGCAACAGACGCAGCAACACGCGCAGCCCGAGTTTCGCCGAAACCCCTCCTCCCCCCAAAACAATCGACCCGGATCAGGAATTAGTCGAAGCATCACGAGCGTGGGACGAAACGGACAGCATCGAAAATGCCCAGACCCTGGCGGACGCCATGATCGACGCCGGCAAGTTCGAAGAAGCAAAGCAGTTGTGCCAACAGGTCCTGAACGGCAATCACGAATTTGATCCAGGAATGATGTTCAGTCTTGCCAGGGCCCAGCATGGGCGTGAGGCTTACGCCGAGGCGCGGGCAGTTCTCGATGACCTGAAACAACACAATCCCGATTTCGAGAGCGCGGATGCGCACCTCTTGTACGCGATCGCTACCGAAGAGGACGGCGACCATGAGGCGGCCATCATCGAGTACCGGGCATTGCATGAGTATTACGGTGGGCCAGAGCCAACGTGCCGACTTGCCACCCTGCTCGCGGCCCGCGGCCAGCAGGCAGAGGCGCAAGCGCTATATCGAGAGGTGGTAAAAAAGTCCTCCCAGCGCGGCAGCACCTACGGCCAGGGAGCGAATCAGGACTGGGTAGACATGGCGCGAATGGCCGAGGGTTCAGACGACACGCCCCACTGACACTCATGCTTGCCCACCCAAGCTCCCCCACCATCCGCCCTGCCCACCCATCACTCGCAGTTCCTCACCCTGCGCCAACCACGCAACGCCCACCAATGGAGTGCCCGTTGCCCAATACTCGGGGGGAGAAGAGCCGACCATCCGAGCAAAATGCAGGGCATCGCCCGCTGACCCGCCGAATGGTCCGGTTCCTGCGATCACGTGCCTGCAACGCGGTTGACCGATTGAGTCACGCTTCCTACATTGTTGAGATGCTGTACCCATTCAAACTAAACCGGCGGCGCATGCTTGCCGGTCTCGGAATACTGACAAGCCTCGCTTCGATGCCGTCTGGCGCAGAAAGCCCGATCGACTGCGTTGACCCCGCGATTCGTGCAGCCTTCCTCGTCGCGCAGAACGGCGCACCTGTCACGTTCCACCCAACCCTCGAAAATACACTTCCCAGCGTCGAATGGCCCAACCAGCTTGAGCCAATCGGTACCGCCATCTATCCCTCGAGGACGGTGCTCGCCCTACGGTCAGCAACCGCCAACCCCGGCTTTGAAGCAGCGCTTGTCAAGGCCGGCTTCAGCCCGGCATCCGCGCCACGCTTTGGTTTCCAGCCTCGTTCACGGCCAGTCGCCGTATTCTGCAGGGGCAACGTACGCCTCGATGTCGACGTTGATGTTGAGGCGCGCATCGTCCGCTTGATGAAGGTCACCGGGCCGAACTGCGAGGCGGACTATTTCAAAAACTCGCCGGTCGCGATGCTCCCCCACCTGACACCAGCCGCCGATGCTGAGCGACTCGGTCAGCAAACAACTGGGCGAGGGATGGTTGCGTCGAGCAGCCTTCGCTTCCGAAGTTATGTACCTGCACCGCAAATCATCAGGCGGTTCAATGCCCAGATTCGCGAGCAAGGCTGGATTCAGGATGGCAGCCCAACCGTGTCAAACAGCCACTTCAGTGTCTGGAATCGGGAGGTGAGCCATTCTGCCGACACCGCAGGCAAGGGCATCGGTGCACGCATTCAAACTGCGACGCTGCAACTGTTCGCTCACCATGGCGCACATTACACCGCACTCCTTTCAACCCGGGAACGCAGGTGAAACTCTCCGCGATCCATCTGGTATTGGAGAGCTTTGTGATGACCAGATCTTCATCAGCCAGATCTTCACTAGCCAGAGTCGTCTTGATCAGCCTCTTATCGATCAGCCCGGTTTCAATAAACGCCCAAGCAAACGGCTCCACCGATCCCCTCGACTGCGTGAACCCCACGTTCAAAACCGCGTTGCTCGGCGTCACGATCAACACGGACGGTTCTGGCATGCCCGCAGACCTTGGCCAACTCGCTCCAGACGGCCTGCGCCTCATCGGCAGCCTGAACACCGATCAATATGACCGACTGGTGTTCACGACACACCTCAATCAAGCCGACGCGGCGCTGAGTGTGGCCAATGCCCTGTCCAGCGCGGGCTGGTACCAGGCACCGGGGCAAAAACCCGAAAACGCGCCCTTCTGCCACGCGGACTTTCGCACGCTGCGAGTCAGTCAACGCCAGGAATACATCACGCTCGCGCTCGCGCCCAATCGGCCCGCCACCTGCGCGAACGCGATGTACGACTACCGTACCGACAGGTTGGACGCTTTTGACATCACGCCAACCCTGATTGCACCCGAGGTGGCAACGAAGGTCGAGGGCGGCAAACGGCGCCTGACGCCGCAGTTAGCAATGAACGAGTTGCACTTCGCAGCAAACCTTTCCCTGTCCGAGGTCGCCCGCCAACTCAACCTGCAACTCGAACGCCTGGAGTGGACCAGCGGCGACGATTGGGCGTCACCGGGTGCCGTCGGGTCAACCTGGCACGTCTCACTCGAGAGCGGCCTCATCATCACCGGCTCAATGGAAGTGCGGCAGGCACCCGGGCCTACCGACGGCGACAGAGCGATCCAGTACACCTACTCGGCGGTGCTCATCGTCAGCGCTCTGCTGCGCTGACGATGAGCGCAAAAACCCCGCAGAGTTTACCTTCCAAATATCGGTAACTATACCGAGCAGAACCGAGCAGGATTTTCACCCTCAATTGCCGCCTGTCGCAGGCAACGACAACAGCACACCTTCACCGCCGCCCATCATGGTCGTTGGGTACTTGCCATCCCAGCGCCCAACGCTGTTATATCTAATGAGATCCGACGTCACCGATTTGGCCAGCAACAAATTCGCTTCTGCCTGGGCCGCCGCTTCTTTGCTAATGCGATACGCCTCAGCGTCGGCCTGGGTACGCTTCGCATTCGCGTCTGACACGGCCGCCTGCTCCCGCGCTTCTGCTTGCTTGACCTGTTGCTGCGCCTGTTGCTCCACTATCTGCAACTGCGCCTTCTCCCGCTCAAGTTGCTCCTGGCGTTCCTTCGTTTGCACCACCGCCGCTGTCACCACGGTCGGTAGAGTGATATCACGAAAGAGTACCGCATCGACGACGACGCCCTTCGGGTACAGGTACTCGGTGAGGCCCTCCTCGACGTAGAATTGCAGTTCGGTCTGAACCGTGTCGAGATAGAAATCCTGCGACTGGTCAACCGACTTGCCCGCCTCACGCAGCAAACTCCGGACCTTCGGCGTCACGTGTTTAACGATGACGTCCGCCAGGGTGCCCGTTTCGGTCAGCGTCTTCGGGGTGCGGCTACCGTCCAGGTGAAAGGTGACGGAAACATCCATCGAGGTCTTCAGCTTGTCCTGACTCGGCACCTGCACGCGCTCCCAGGTCTCCGTCTGGGCACGCAGATCAAACTCGGTGAAGTCGAGCAGCGGGTTCACTATATGCAGGCCCTCGGCCAGTGCTTCAACCTGTACCTCACCAAAGAGGGTCGCGACCTTGTTGTGGCCCGCAGGGACCGTTGTATAACAGTTCATTCCGATCCCCACTGCGACAAAGATGCCGACGGCAAGAACGATCAGTTTTGTATCCATCTATTTGAACTCCATCATGGTTGCGTTGAACCGCGCGGGTTGCTTCGCTTTGCAAGCGACCCGCACTTGACTAGTCGCCTGACCCACCAACACAGTTTCGGATCAGAACCCCAGCGGCACGGTACTCTCCATCATGAGGGATGTACCGTCATTTTCACAATGCCAGGGTGCCGGAGCGTCAGAGGTGTTGTTTTTGAAACCGGATACGCCAGGCGCAAGGGACCGCCGTTGCGGGAGGACAAGACGCTACTGATATTCCACCTAATGCCTTGCACGCCAGCGAGTCCGCGCCAGCTTGACAAAAAGCGCACTTAATCGCGTAGCCTCAAGAGGCACTGCAGCGCGTTACACCGATTGGCGTGCATGGGCGGTGCGGGCCGTCACGACCCATTCCCCCCGGGGTGCGTCCCAACAAGCATTCTTCAACCGACCCGGCACGCCAACCGGTGACCGTCGCGTTGCGGGGGTCTAAAACTCCGTCACAAAGCCTCTTCGGCCTCGCAGGCGGTGGGGCCCTTCCCTTTTTTGTCAGCGACCTTGCCCTCGGTGAGCTTACCGCGGGGAACTTGCCGTCAGCCAGCGAGCCCCTCGCGGCAACCCATCGCCTCAAGGGCAGCGGCGAGCGTGGAACTCTCTGCTTCGGCGTATCGCTGACGAAGGACCGCGAGGGATTTCGCATGGTACTTCTGCGGCTTTTGCACCCACTCGCCCGTAGATAGCGTGACCGTGAATTCCTCATTGCCGGCCTGCACCGCGCTTTCGTTGGCGAGCGTCCACGGCATGAAGAGATCGCCGACCTGGCTCGACACAAACGGCGCGAGCGTCGGTTCAAGTGCGGTCCAGTCCTTGAAGTCGCCAAGAACGACCGGGTTCAGCATCCGGTGAATCCAACGCAAAAGATGCGGGTGCCCGGCCTCGATTAGCGAGCCACAGGTCGGGTCCGTCCAGCAATTGTAGATCTGCCCCCAGAGCCCGAAGTCCCCAAACGCAGGACGCTCTCCAAACAGGTATTCGTGCTCCGCGAAGTGCACTTCAAGCAGGTCAATGGCCGCACGGAAAGACGCCTCGATCTGGGGTGCCGTTTGCTCATTTGAGCCAACGAACCAGACGCGGTCCGTCATGCGTTCGAGAATCTGGCTGACAGCGGCCTCGTGGCGTGCGTCATCGGGCCCTGACATGCTGCGCGCGATCCGGCCACCCGCGCTCAACTGATCGGCCGTGCGCGCCCAGCGGTAGTGGAACATCCACTTGTTGCCCCATTCGTCGCCGAATTCTTCCAGCAGAACAGACACGAAACGTGCGACGGGATCTGACGGATGGATCGCAGGCATCGGGTGATCCGCCTCAATGGCCTCGATGATGGGGGTCGAATCCTGCATGCCCTTGTCATCGGGCGTGACGACGAGCGGGATGATGGGAATCCTGGCGAATTGCTCGTAGACCTTCGCGTTCTCCCCACTGCGTGGCAGCCAAGCATGCGGCAAGTTCTTGAAGCGGAAATAGGAGCGGATTTTGACGGAGTAGGGCGAGAGTTCAGCGCCGAAGATACGATAGGTCATCAGTTTGGTTCCGATTTAACGTCAGGTTGCCTGAGTCGCCACACCCTTCGATTGACCAATAGAACAGACCGGTGGCGAGTCGGGATGAAGATCGGTCAATTACCCATCTGCGCAAGGCGGCGACCAAACATCCCGGTAATTTAACCCGGCGAAGTCACACCGCGATCGTGCACGTGCACACAGACACCTGAAAAGCAGGCGGTGGGATTCTCAAGACGGAGTCAGGAGCCAATCGATGGTCCACCGAACACGGCGGCAACGGCTATCGAAACGGCGTCAAATCGTGGTTAGGTCGTCTGTGGCTAGTAGTCGTATGCGGCTAGTAGTCGTATGCGGCTAGTAATAGGCCAGGATACTCCCGTACCGCCTGAGCCTGGAGGGAACCTGACCGTTCAGGAGAGCGCCGGGTTTACACCCGGCAAGATCTCTGTCTGAATGCGTCACTCAGGCGCGTGATCCTGAGAATGTCGCCTCGCCAAAAGCGCCCAGTTTGACCGTTCCCGAGATGTTGTCGCCGTCCACGGTGCCTGAAAACTCTAACGTGAGCGGCATCGGCTGGGTTATCGCTGCTTTCCACGACACGTTGTCGCCGTCGACGGCGCCATCTTGCACGTCCATCGAGCCCTGCTGCCCGGCCATCGAGCCAGTCAGCGTGCCGCCGTCCGTGGTCAGCGTGAGCGTGCCTTCCTGAGCACCCATCGGGGTATTGGTCGTGATGTTCCAGGTACCATCTGCACTCATTAGCTACTCCACGACGCATTGCGAACAAAAAGAGGCCCGACAGTACGTCAATCGATCGAACTGTTCAACGACCCGCGGGTCTAAGAAACAGCCGCAAGATTCCCGCCATGCAGACACGCCATAGCCACTCTTCATAGCCTTCACAACACCGATCACAGCCGGCCACAACACCCTTCACAGCCGCCACATCCACACCCGCGCCCACCGGCGAAATTCATGCTCCCGGTCCAAACGCGATACCCACGCGCCGGACCGAACACACGCTGCCCCTTCGCACCCTACCCCGACGCACCCTGCCCCATTGCGCTGCGGGACCGTTCGGGGCGGCGCACGGCGGTGCCTGATTTCACTGGGGCCACCGGGGCGATATGCCTCCGGAGCCATGTCGCGCAGGGCCATATCGCCGGGGGCCGTGTCGCGGGCCTGATGTCGCTGCGGCCGATGCAGAAACAGGGCACGTGAACCCTCAACGAGCGGCAATCGCCTCGTGGCGAAGCAACCCCAGGCCCAGGACAGCCCGCCAATCATCTCTCCTGCCAATTTACTCTCATCGCAATTACGTGTACCTTCGCCAACTTATTGATTCCCGCCCGTTTCGCATGAGAAGACTTCCGGTTCTCTTCCTCTTTACGTTGCTGCTGCTCGCGGGGTGTGGTGATGAGGAAGGATTTACTCAGATCCAGCCGCAGGCCGCCCTGGCTCGCGTCTTCAATGGGATCCCCGAATCTCCGGTCATTATCGTTCTGGTCGACGGTGTAACGTTGCAAACGGTCAACTTCGGCGAGACACCAGGCTTTGAGGTGGTCAACGTCGTAACCGGCGACATGGACGTCTTCTACGGCGACGCCAACAACCAACGCCAGGATCTGGCCACCGGACTTACGGTTGACCTCGATAATGCCGAGGAACTCACGGTCATTGCCATGGGAACGCTCGACAATCCGCGTTTCATTTCAGTCATCAACCCCGCACACGTCCCGTCCGGGTCAACGTCACAAACACAGTTCGTGCACGCCGCCTCCCGCATTAGCGGAACGGTACAGATGACAATCAGGGAGTCACAGAGCGGCGAGGTTGTTCATCAAGAGTCTCTGGGGCAGGGGCAACACTCCGAATTGATAACCCTCGACGGCAGTGCGTTTTACGAAATTGAGGCCGTCCTCGCCGGGGATAACGAACCGATCTGGAGTTCCGGCAGCTTCCTGGCTTTCGCACAGACACGCAGCATGAATATGCTGATGGACTACGTCGGCCCCGGCGATCATTCCGCACGGGTTGTGCAATTGTTCGGCGCCGGAAGCGCGAGTTTTCAGAACGAGTCCATTCCTGGTGGCGTTCGCATCGCCAACTTCTCCACCAATCCGGACGCGCTGGACCTGCGCCAGTTTCTTTCTGATGGTAGCGTTCTTGGCTTCGTCGACGGGGCCGTCAACGGAGAAATCACCGAGTACCTTAGCCCGGCCGCAAATATCTCCGGTTTCGAGGCCATTCCAACCGGTGAGCCTGTCGTTGTCGGCCGGACGCCTTACGAACTGACGCGTGGCACGTTCAATACCCTGCTTATCGGGGGCGACATCGACGCCCGCACCTTATTCGCGACAATTGGACCAGACTCGAACCGCTCGATCGCGACCATTCCTCAATTGACAATGTTCTCAGCCGCCAGTCCCAACTTATTTTACAACGTCTTCGTGGTTACCCCCGATCAGGAATACACGCCACAGACGGTCCCGGTCGTGATCAATATGGATTTCCTGTCGCGCTTTTCAGTAACGCCGCCGCCCGATTTCGACCTGTACATCACGGCTTCTCACAATGGGGAGTTGCTGCTCGGCCCGGTACCCTTCAGCCTCGAGGCCGGCCACGTGTATTCACTGTTTCTGCACGAAAGCGGCGGTTCGTTGCAGATATTGCAGAAGGACGACACCGCCAGATAGCGTCAATCGACCGGGCTCGCTTCGACGGCCTGCTTTAGCAAGTCGAGCGACCGGCGCGTGAATTCCCACATGTTGGACTCGCGATCATCAATCCCCGTCTTGATCAGCGCTGTCATCGGCACGGGACCGGCAACCGCGATGGCGGTGATGCCCGCCGGGTGGCCATAGCGACTGCCGCCCGGGCCCGCAGCACCCAGTTCCGCAATTCCCCAGGTGGCATCAAAGGTCGTCCTTGCCCGCTCGGCGAAGACCGCAGACATCTCCTCTGTGAGCGGCTGCAGTCCTTCAACATCGGACTTGCGCAGATCCAGAATCCGCCGCCGCGACTGCATGGTGTAGACCACTCCGCCGCCCGCATAGTAGGCCGATGCGCCCGCGATCGAGAGCAGCGCGGCTGAGATGAGTCCTCCACTCGACGACTCCGCGACACCGACCGTCTGGCCGCGGGCCTTTAACAGTTCGCCAAGTTCACCCGCCATCTTCTGTAACTCATCCATCGCACTCTCCTCTTTTCGGTCGCTTTCGGTCGCTTTCGGCTGCTCTTCAGACGCCCATCGAACTTGCAGCGGATCTGATTCTGAAATCGTGGTCCCCCAGGTCGCGCGCGGTGTCGATCCTAATCGGTCTTGCTACTACGAAACGCGTAGAGCGTACGACCGCGGGCACACAAGCGATCCTCGTCATCGGTGATATCCACCTCAACCAGCGACAGCGTGCGTCCGCGCTTGACCACCGTCGCAGACGCGTAAATGGCGTCACCGTGGGTCTGGCGCAGGTAGGTGATGCCAAGCTCAGCCGTACCCGCAGGTACCTCGCCATCGCGCATTTCGGCGAACATCGCCACCAACATCACGACGTCCACCATGCAGGCCAGAATGCCACCGTGGACACTGCCGCCGATGCCGCCTGGTGTGTCAGCCGTCTTGAGCAATCGAATCTTGCCAAAGCCAGGGCGGCGTTCGATGAACGTGATGCCCAACATGGCGTGGAGCGGCATGGAATCGAAAGACTCCCGATAGGCTTCATCGTCATCCGCACGGTCCCCAGGGGCTTGGTTGTCACTCACGTCAGCACATCCCGCCAGTCGTACTGGCATCGCTTTAGATGCGCCGCAGAATACCAGAGACCAATCCGGTCGAGGAGATCGGTAGCCGTTTCCCGAGAATCACGTCATGCTCGCGCCAGCCAATCGTTCCATTCAGGGAAATGAACCGATCAAGACAGATATGGCACTTTTTTTTGCATTTGCCCGGCACTGTCTATGGCTCGAAACCCGCCACGGCGGTATTCTTTGCGGATGGCGTGTCCCCAGGCAACTTTCCTCCGTTTCACCGTTACACTTCCCGAGAACGGTGATTTGCCTGCAATGCAGAAGATGCTGGAGGAACTGCCGGAATACCGTCACGAACTCCTCTACGACACCCGGACCGGCAACGATCGCCGGCGCTATTCCGCCGCTGGTTACACCACGTGGCTCTGTCGATTCGACACCTGGCGACCGCAGGTAACGCCCATCGTTGAGTGGCTGCTCCGTTGCGGCGTGCGCCGTAATGTGTGGATCGATATCGCACTCCGAGACCGCAGTGCTTTCGATGCCAGGCTGCGCGACGACCCCGCCCTCGCAGAGGTCAGGCACGCGCTCCGGGGCACCCGCATTATCGAGTTTGTACCCAGCGAATGGCAGCAACCGCTGATTGAGGCCGGCACGGACATCACAGACATCTTCTCGGCGATCCTGGTTGGCGATCTCAACCGGGCACGCAACATGATCACGCGCACGCCCGATACGCTCACCGAAGCCAAAGATGACGGCCTCAGTGTCCTCGACTATGCAATTGTTCGACGGCAAGACGATCTCGCATGCTGGCTGATCGAGCGCGGCGCGCCCATCCCCCGAGGCACTGCGCGAAAACTTGGGCCCCTCGTCCTTGCATGCTGTTGGGGTTGCATCAATACGCTGCAGACGATCGCAACATCCGGTGCCGTACTGACCCGTAAAGTGGCGCAGCGTTCGCTGCTCGACTACGCCGTCAATGCATCCGTGCCGAGTATCGACGTCGTCCGTTTTCTGACCGAGCAGGTGCGCCCCGATGTCGCTGAGGTGCAACAACTGTGGCAGACGGCGACGGATCTGGGTGAAGCTGAGATCGCGCAAATTCTGAGTCAATACGCCTAGACGCCGACGACCGGAAACGACGCACAAAAAGACGGCGACATCGACCTGATCGACATCTCGAAGAACGCCTGAAATGGACCGGCGTCTAGCGCCAGAGCGGACCCCACCGTCTTCACCTGAAGATGCCAGCACTTGTGCCATATGCCGAAATGGGGCTTTGGCGAAAGCGGGATTACCGAAGGCGACCTTTTAGCGATGACGGGTTCACGGGTGACGGCCTTAAGGGGAGAAAGAGCGTGCGGCGTGACGTTTCGCTAACGGGTCCTGATTCCGGATCAGGGGAAAGAACTAACATCTTGCCGATGCTGAGGATCAGATGGAACATGAGTTAAGGGTCTTCTCGGGTAGCTCAAATACCGGCCTGACAGACGAGATATGCGGCCACTTGGGAATCCCCCGTAGCGGGCTCACGCAATCGCGTTTCTCCAATGACAACCTCTCGGTGCAGGTCGACGAGAATGTTCGGGAGCGGGACGTGTTCGTGGTGCAAGCGTTCACAGAGCCCGCGAGTGACCGCATTCTGGAACTGTTGATCACCATGGATGCACTGCGCAGCGCATCTGCCTGGCGCATCACCGCCGTCATCCCCTACTACTCGTATGCCCGCTCAGACAAGAAGGACGCACCGCGCATTTCCATCGCCGGGCGCCTGATCGCCGACCTCCTGTCCACCGCTGGCGCTGATCGGGTGCTGACGATGGATCTGCACGCAGAGCAGGTGCACGGCTTCTTTAGCATGCCGGTGGACCACCTGACGGCGATTCCCATCGTTGCGCAGCATGTCAGGGAAAATTGCGACATGAGCAATGCGGTGGTGGTCGCAACAGACGCCGGCGGCGCCAAGCGTGCAGGCAAGTTCGCGTCCAGGCTTGGACTGCCACTTGCAATCATCGACAAGCGGCGCGTTTCGGACACAGAGGTCAAGCAGGGGTCAGTCGTCGGCGAGGTTGCGGGCAAAGACGCCATCGTCTTTGAGGATGAAATTTCGACCGGGGGCACGCTTTGTGAAACAGCACGCACACTCGAGAAATCGGGCGCGCGTCGAATGATCGCGGGTGCAACCCACGGTGTCCTGGTTGGCGACGCGATGAGCAACCTGGCAAATGCACCGATAGAATCGGTCATCGTCACCAATTCCGTCGATGTGCCGGAGAGCAAGCGCGGGCCCAAGGTCACAGTGCTGTCAGTGGCGCCGCTCTTCGCCGAAGCCATCCGGCGGATACATACGGGTGAGAGCATTGGCGAACTTTTCTAACAGCGCACCCTGCAAGTTCGCCGATCAGTCAGGTCGATAATCGTTGCGAGTAATCGCAACCAGATGTCGACGACCTTCAAATGCGTCGTGGTGCACCCAGCCCCCTGCTGTAAGAAAGCCCCACTCGCGCTCCGTTCGGCCAGTCAGAACGAGCGTCCAGGTGCCCGGCACAACGTGCGTGATGACATGCGCGTCCATCGCAGCGTGCTCGCCTGAGTCCCCCTCTTGTCGTCGCACAATGTCGCCATTTGCAAGCTGCTCGTCGTATCCGCCCGCGAGCACAGTGGAGCGAAACCACCAGGGATGATCGTGCAGAAAGATGTCGGGATCAGGCGCGAGAATGTGATGTAGGTACAAATTGCCCCCATCTGATCGCGGGGTCAGGCACCAACGTTCAAGGTACCCCACCAGTTCAAGGTCTGCTGCCCGTTCAGGGATCGCAATCATGTGTCGCCGCCGTCAGGACCGGTAGCCCGCATTGATGTCCACGTAACCGTGGGTCAGATCGCAGGTCCAGATGGTGGCCTCGCCGCCGCCAACACCGAGGTCGACTGCGAGTCTGACCTCGCTGCGCAACAGGTGTCGGGTCGCCGCCTCCTCGCTGTAGCCCGCTTTCATCTGTCCACCCGCAGCGCACTGTTCGTCGCCGATCCAGATCGCGAGACGATCACGATCCGCCGGCTGCCCGGCTTTGCCGACCGCCATGACAATCCGTCCCCAATTGGCATCGGAAGCCGCCAGCATGGTCTTTACCAGAGGTGAATTGCCGACTGCCATCGCAACGACTTCAGCCGATTGGTCGCTGGACGCGCCGCGAACCGCGATCTCCGCAAACTTGGTTGCACCCTCGCCGTCGCGAACGATCTGATGGGCAAGGTCCAGAGTCACGTCATCAAGTGCAGCTCGGAAAGCGGCTTCGTTCGCCGTCCCGAGGGATCCGCCGCTTGCGCCCGTCGCGAATAGCAGAACCGTGTCGCTGGTCGACGTGTCCGAGTCAACGGTGATCCGATTGAAACTTCGGCCAACAGACTCGAGGAGCAGCGATTGCAACCGGTCAGCGGGCGCTTCCAGATCAGTGAAAAGGAAGCACAGCATCGTGCCCATATTGGGCGCGATCATGCCGCTGCCCTTCGCAAATCCACCGATCCGAACGACCTTGCCGTCGATCATGATCTCGGCCCAGGCGCCCTTGGGGAAGGTATCCGTCGTCGTAATCGCTCGCCCCGCTGCTTCCCAGTCAGCGGCTGTCGCGTCCTGCAAACCCTGGGCCAAACCCGGGATCGCCGCGCGGATGGCATCGTCGGGCATCGGCTCGCCAATAACGCCCGTGCTCGCCACATAAACATCATTGGTGGCGATTGCCAGTGCGTCAGCCACCGCGTCCGCAGTTAGCGCCGTGGATGCATCACCTGCCAGACCCGTAAACGCGTTGGCGTTTCCGGCGTTGCAAACCAGCGCCCGCGCTCGTCCCGCTGGCAGAAGCCCCTTGCACCAGACGACCGGGGCGGAGGGACAGAGCGAACGCGTGAAGGTTCCAGCGGCGGTCGTGCCCTCTGGCATCGATGCCAGCATCAGGTCGTCGCGGCCTGCATACCGCAGTCCGGCCGCCAGCGTTGCGAGTTTTACACCGCCAATGGCTGGTATCGCAGGAAAGCCTGCCGGGGCGAGGGGCGAGATGCTAGTGCTCATGGCGATGGCCGGATGTGTCAATTGGGCGCGGATTCTAGCAAATCGTACGGCCGAGTCACGGCCCTTGCGCAAACTCATGCTCACGCGCATGCAGACGCGACGCGAGGCGAGACGTGACCCGGATCAATCTGACGTCACTGCTATGCTACGGGTCCTGCAACCCACCCAGATCGCGCAACGCATTCAATCGCTTGATGTCCTTCGGGGCTTTGCACTACTCGGCATTCTGTTGCTCAACATCCTGAGCTTTGGACTATATTCGGCCGCCTACGCCAACCCCGGATTCGATTTGATTGACGGCAACCCGGTCGATGTCGTCGCCTGGGCCGTGATTGAAGTCGCCGCTGAGGGGGCGATGCGGTGCCTCTTCGCGATCCTGTTCGGTGCCGGTGTCCTGCTCTTTGCGACAGGCCCTCGGGCCAAGGGTGGCGACAAACACTACAAACGCAACTTCTGGCTGCTTGTGTTCGGCCTCATAGACGGCTATCTGCTCCTCTGGAACGGAGACATACTCCTCACCTACGCGCACGCCGGCTTCGCCCTGTACCTGGTGCGCAACCAGAGCGCCCGTCGATTCTTGGCAATGGCTGTCACGCTGATCCTTCTGATCTCTCTCTTAAACGCCGGCCTGGGCATGCTCATGCGTGAAGGCCGGGACGGGCAGGCCCTGATCGCTGTGACCGAGGACCCATCCACCCTGCCCCGGAGTGTTACGGCCAACGCGGCAATCTGGCACGACTTCAGCAAGGACTTTGCGTACGACGAGAGCGACGTCCAGGCCGAATTTAGCGCTCGCCGCACGAGTTATGCGACCGCCTTCGCCTGGAATGCCGGCAAGAATACCGAGGTTGTGGCGACGATCGTTCCAACCTTTCTGCTCTGGGACGCACTCGCCATGATGTTGCTCGGCATGGCCGTCTGCAGGTGCTTCAGGGCGTACTCGCATCGCGCACCTGCGTTCAGATCATGACGGCCGGATTCGCGGTCGGCATTGTCGTCAACGGGTACGAGGTTTATCGGGGTGTCAGTTCAAACTTCGACATGATGAACACGTTCATTGACCTGCAGCCCACCTACCACATCGGACGGCTTGGCATCGCTATGGGCTACATCGGCCTGATCGGATGGCTCATGAAGCGCGACGTTTTCGCCGACCTAAAGCGACGCCTGGCAGCCGTCGGACAAATGGCATTGACCAATTACCTGATGCATTCCGTCATCTGCGCGATTCTCTTTACCGGCCTGGGTTTTGGCCTCGTCGGCGAACTGAGTCGGGCTCAGTTGTATCCGGTGGTGCTAGGCGATCTGGATCCTGCAGTTGGTCCTAAGCCCCTGGTGGCTTTCCCGTTTCAGATTCGGCCCGGTTGAATGGATCTGGCGGCGACTGACCTATGGTACGTGGCCGCCCATGCGACTGCCGGTCGAGTGAGCCTTTTCGCGTGGGTGACGGCGGTGCCGACAAGCCCGCCCTGCGCTGCCTCTCGGAACGGTTGCCATGCGCGTGCCCTGACCAGATACTCAAGCATTCAATCAACGCCAGACAACTCGAAACCAGCGCGAGGAACGTATGCTCGAAACATTAAGACAGGCGATCGCGGCCGGTGATCTGGACGGCGCACGCGCAGTCGTTGCGACCAACCCCGGGGTCGTGAATGAACGATCGGCCGACAATGAGCGCACACCACTGCACACGGTTGCCGATTACCCCGGCCACCGCGTCAATGGCCTCGAAATCGCCCAATTGCTCATTGCGAGCGGCGCAGACGTCAACGCACGGTTCCAGCATCCGAAGATCGAGACATCTCGCGAAACGCCGTTGCACTGGGCGGCCAGCAACAACGATGTTGACCTGGCGACACTGTTGCTGAATGCCGACGCACAGATCGACATCGACGGTGGCGTCATAGAAAACTGCACGCCCCTGTGGGACGCGACCATCTTCGGTGGGACCCACGTCTGCAATCTGCTGATTAAGCAGGGAGCACATTGCAATCTGATGAGCGCTGCCGCCGCAGGGCGCCGCGATCTGGTCGAACGTTACTTTGACACGGACGGCGGGCTAAACGCAGACGCCGGTAATTTGCCAGGAGGCCGCGACCCAGTGCCACTCGCCCAGACGCTGGATTCGGCACTCGGTTTCGCGTGCGCGGGCGGACACGCGTCGCTCGCCCGATTCCTTCTGGACCGCGGCGGCGATCCGACCTGGGCGAGCCCAGGCGGCACGGCGATCGAGCGGGCGACCGCCAATGCCCATGGCGTCATTGTCGATTTCCTCGCCGCGCGGGGCTACAAGGCCGCGTAAAGCGCATTTTCTGCAACAAGCGAGGTCTGCTCGCAACCGACTCATCGCCAGAAGACGGCGTGCAGCGCGAAACCCTCGTCAACCCACGGCCCTGACAATCACGTCGGGTTGTCGATTGGGTTACAACCCGAACCGATACCGCAGCTTGACCACGAACACGTCGACGATGGGCGTGTCGATAGCATCACTAAAGAGATCGCTGAACTCGTCGTCAACCCGGTCTGGCAAGTTGCTGCCCCGCCTGTAGACCAAAA
>CAVOBC010000031.1:0-20944 GCA_963693635.1 Gammaproteobacteria bacterium
AGTTTTAAAATATCCATGGGGTTGAAGACTCTCCATGGGTTGAAGACTCTCCATGGGTTGAAGACTCTCCATGGGTTGAAGACTCTCCATGGGTTGAAGACTCCACCCCCAGAAAGCGTATATTGATCCCCCCACCCATCTTACGCTGAGGGCTTCGGTATGAACGAAAACGCCAACCCGGTTATCGACGCAGACGGCCATGTTCTGGAACCCGCGGACACGTGGGAGAAGTACATTGACCCGGAGTTTCGGGATCGCGCGATTCGTATTGGCATCGCCGAGGACGGGCGCGAGCGCCTGTATTTCGACAATCAGCCGTTCAACTTTCTTTCCGGCAATCTTGGCTCGCTCGGCGGCATCGAGTTGCCAAAGGGTGAATTCGGCACGTTCGCCCGCGACTACACCTACGCCGAAGGTTCGCCCGCGGGCGGCTATGACCCCGCTGCGCGCCTGACCGTGCTGGACGAAGAGGGCATCGACCGAGCGCTACTGTATCCGACGATTGGCATCTGCTGGGAAGGCAGCGTCACCGACCCCGCGCTCGCGACCGCCTACACGCGCGCGTACAACCGCTGGATCTGCGACTTCTGCGCCCATGATCCCAACCGGCTCTATCCGGTCGCGCACATCTCTCTGCTGGACCCTGAGGGTGCGGTTGAAGAGGTCAAGCGCGCTCGTGCCGCCGGTTGTGTCGGCATTTATCTCTCGCCCGACCTCGCCGCACGCGGCAACCGGGCGTTCATTGACCCCGTGTTTGAGCCCTTCTGGAACACCGCCCAGGATCTCGACATGCCGGTCGGATTCCACGTCGTGGTCCGCGACCAGCCCGCATTCACCCGCTTCTCCAATCCAGGCACACCCGGCGACGGCCTCTTCTTCTTCGCGTTTCTTGCGATCGATGTGATGGCGGCCTTCACGTCCCTGATGACTTCCGGAATATTTGAGAAGTACCCGCGCCTCAAATGCTCCGTGCTGGAAGCGGGCGGCAACTGGATCTCGGCATGGCTCGACCGCTTGGATCACAAGTACGAAGTCATGTCGGCGATCGTGCCGCTGACTATGAAGCCGAGCGAGTACTTCTACCGCCAGTGCATCATCGCGATGGACCCGGACGAGGGCATGAACGCGCAGGTCATCGCCCACATCGGCGACGACTACGTCACGTGGGCGTCGGACTATCCACACATCGATGCGTCGATGGGTGTGACGGCGGACATGAAGGCGAGCCTCGCCACGCTGCCGATTGAATCGCAGCACAAGGTGCTGGGCGGCAACATCATGCGGTTTTACAATCTGGCTTGAGATCCCCGCCGCAACGCGGTTTAACTCGCTTCCACCAGGACATCAACGATGGACAGGCGTATTGCCCTGATCGTCGCACTCGTTGCTGCTGCGCTTGCTGGCTGCAAATCAGGGCCAAACAACAGCGATCCGTCGTGCAAGCCGTGCAGCAAGTACGTGGATTTGACTCAGCCGGTCGAACTCTGCCCGGCGCAGCAGCCGTCCGGGCGGTCCGCCGTGCTTGGCCCTTATCCCAACCTCGTGTTTGAAGGCGGTGGCGTTAAAGGCGTCGCCTATGCCGGCGCCATCAATGTGCTTCAAGAGCAGCAACTGCTCGGTGAGGTCAATCAGGTAGCTGGCACATCGGCCGGTACACTCACCGCGCTGCTGCTCGCGCTCAACTACTCGCCGGGCGACGTGCAGCAGATCATCATGCAGATCGACTTTGCGAAGTTCGACGACGGTCATTTTCCGGGCGACCTTGTCCGGCTGATCGAGGACTACGGACTGTACAAAGGTGATTACGCGCAATGTGTGCTCGAATGCGTTGTCCACCACAAGACGCAAGATCGCCTCACCACATTCAAGGACCTCGCCAACGCGGACGCTGCGAAGGGCTATCGCAACCCGCGGTTTTTCTCAACCAACGTCAACAAGACCCAAAGCGTCGAGTTCTCGAGCCGCAACAATGAAACCGTGCCGCTCGCCATTGCGGCCCGCATGTCCATGTCCATCCCGCTCTTCTTTGCCGCGCGCGAGTACGCAAGCGATGTTTACGTGGACGGGGGCGTGCTGCGAAACTATCCGATCGATGCGTTCGACGGGCAGAGCCCGGTCGATGACACGCTTGGCCTACACCTGGGCGGCATGCCAGAGCCATCGGAGATCACACACCTGCCCGGTTTTGTCGAGCAACTCTTTGGCGTGGTCCTCAACCAGCAGGTGGTACACCTGTGCGGCAACCCCACAGACGTGCGCCGCAGCGTCTTCATCGATCCGTTAGGCATATCAGCCACAAACTTCAATCTGACAACCACCCAGAAGTGCGCGCTGATCCAGTCCGGGCGCGACGCAACGGAAAGCTACCTTGCAACGCGGTTGCCGTCGGACAGGTGTCCGGTACACATTCAAAAGCTGATTCACGCGGTGCGCGGCGGCGAGCCTGCGGCGACGCCGTAGGGCACCGCGCGTCAAGAAGGCAGCTTCTTACGGTTTGATGGTCAAGGTCGAGTACCAGCAGATCATTCTGGCAGCGTGAACAACATCCGGTGCCGCACATCTCGCAACGCTGAGCGCCACACAGACGATCAAAGCGACCAGCCCAGCGATCGCATCAAGGCCGCGATGCACCCCGCTCGTCTGCCGCTGCCAGCCGCTCGTCCCGGGCCGCCTCGACGTCCTGCGATTTCATCTTGTCCATTTCCTCAAGCTCAGCGGGCACATACCAGTGCACGCGATCAGACGTGTATGCCTCAAACACCGCGTTGGCGATCTCAGACGGTGGAATCAGGCGAAAGGGTCCTTCTTCGGCATCGGCCGGCCCAATGTTGCGTTCGCCCGTCGAGACATCGATGCCGTCAACGTAGTGCGGCGCGCGCAGAATCGGCGTGTCGATCAGCCCCGGCAGTACATCGGCCGCGCGGCTGCCGTGCGCGGCAAGCTCAACCGACAGCGCCTCGGTCAAGCCTTTGACTGCAAACTTGGTCGCGGCGTAAACCGCAAGTCCAGGCGCACCGTAAATCGCCGCCGATGATGAAGTGGAAAAGCAGAGGCTGTTGTCGGTCGACTTCAGGAGCGACATCGCGGCGTCAATACCATTGACGACGCCAACCAGGTTCACGTTGATGGTGTCCATGTGATTCGAGATCGGCACATCGTCAAACTGGCCGATGGCTCCGATGCCGGCGTTGTTGAACAACAGGTCCAACTGGCCGCCTGACCACTCACCAAACTCCGCCATGACACCGACAAACATGGCGTGGTCGGTGACGTCCAGTGGGTAGGTTTCACACTGGTTGCCGCCCAGTTCGGCCTTCAGGCTCGCAAGCCCCTCGTCGTTGAGATCTGCCGCACCGACCTTCCAGCCTTCCGCCGCGAACCGGGTCGCCGTCGCACGACCTATCCCGCTTGCAGCTCCAGTGATGAATATGAACCGACTTATCGCCATGACGTACCTTCCTTTTTTGCCCACTTTGCCACCTCCGCCCACTCAGGGGAAGCTGCGGGCAACGACCGGATGACAACGACGGGTCCTGGACCGGTATGATGCTTGTAACCCCACCTTGGTTGGCATCGCAAATGACACCCACTCCTGAACACCAGAAGATACTGAACACCGAAGCACGCATTCTTTCGACCGCGACCCGCGAGAAGTATTTTCGCGACGGCTACGTCGGTGTTCCTGCGCTGGTGCCGGATGATTGGCTAACAAGACTGAACACGGTCACCTCCGAATTCGTCGACAAGAGCCGCAGCGTCGATCGCACGGACAAACGCTTCGATCTGGAGCCCAACCACACCCCGGAAAACCCGAGGATCAGACGCTTGAACGCACCGGTCGAGATGCACGACGAGTACTGGGCCTTCGCGAGTACCGGGCCATTCCGGGATGTTGCCGTTGATTTGCTCGGCTCCGACGTTAAGTTCCATCACTCCAAGCTCAATTTCAAATGGGGTGGCGGCGGCGAAGAGGTGAAGTGGCACCAGGACATTCAGTTCTGGCCCCACACCAACTACGACGTGCTGACGATAGGCGTTTACCTCGACGACGTCGCCGAAGACATGGCGGCAATGGGCGTCATTCCCGCCAGCCACAACGGTCCGCTCTATGACCTCTACAGCGAGTCTGGTGCGTGGACCGGCAACATCCGCGACGCCGACCTGCCGGATGTGGAGGTCGACAAGGCTGAATATCTGGGCGGTTCTGCCGGCTCGATCACGGTCCACAACTGTCGCAGCATCCACGGCTCACCGCCCAACGACAGCCCGCGCCCGCGCCCCCTGTTGCTGTGCGCTTACTCATGTGCAGACGCGATTCCGATTACCGCTTTGACCGCAGGAGACCAACATTCGGAGGAGTTCATCAGCGGCGGGCCCGCACGATGGGCACGCTTTGATCCAAGGCCTGTGTTGATGCCGCCCGACTGGTCGAAGAGCGGCCACAAATCGATCTTCGAGCACCAACAGGACAAAGAGTCGAAGGAAGCGAGCGCCTGATCAACCTGCCGCAGGGTTGCAGCTTCGTTTACTGCTCGGTTATTGCTGCGTTTGTTGACAGGACAGGTGCGCCGACCGCCCTCTCCTCCACGCATTCCCTCCAGCGGTCCCCAAACCTGCATCTTCGAACTGGCCGTTGTTAACCTTGAAAAAGAGTAAGCAAGGCTTGAGGTCGAAGTGATAGGCATACACGGTCTCGGCTGGGAAGGTGACGGTTTCACAGGTCGGGAGATCATCGCCCAGCATGTGCCTGGCCTGCCCGACTAACCCCTCCGTCTCCACCTCCCGAAGACTGCTTTCATGGAATTAAAGCAATATGCTTCGGTGTTCCCTGCGCGACAGCGCGGCAATCCGGCACCGTGAGATGCTGCTGAAAATTCCGTCATCTGACTCCCCCCGCATTCACGGTCTTCAGACCTACAAAGGCACAGGTGACGCCAGACTCGACGCCGCTTGATGTACCCTTGGCAACACCCAACAACACTCGACAGATAAAAAACCAAATATGTCAGATCGACCCCTGCGATTCGGCTACCTGCTACCCACCCGGGAGTCGGTGATGACCGGCGCACCCCAGACCGGCCCGCTGCTCGCGCTCGCCGAACGCGCCGAATCCATGGGCTTTGATTCACTCTGGATTGGCGACAGCCTGCTCGCACGTCCACGCCACGAACCCCTGACCCTGCTTGCTGCTGTCGCGGCCCGCACGGACCGGGTGGAAATCGGCACCGCCGTGCTTCTCCCGGCGTTGCGCAATCCCGTGCAGCTCGCCCAGAGCGCGGCGACGGTTGATCAAATCAGCGAAGGCCGGTTGATACTCGGCGTCGGTATCGCCGCCGATGTACCGAACGTGCGCAACGAATTCGCTGCCGCCGGCGTGCCGTTCGAGGAGCGTACCGGACGCATGCTTGAGGGTGTGCGCCTGTGCCGCGCCCTGTGGCAGCGCGAACCCGTGACCGGCAGCGGCCGCTGGCCCTTCGACAGTGCCGTCGCCGGACCGGCGCCATTCCGCCCCGGCGGGCCGCCGCTGTGGGCCGCGTCGTCGACCGATGCGGGCCTCACCCGCGTCGCCCGGCATTTCGATGGCTGGATGCCCATCGGACCGGACGCGGCGACGCTCGGAGGGCAGTGGCAGACGGTGCAGGAACGCGCCGACAAGTACGGCCGCGACGGCGAACTGACCTTTGCGGTGTATCTCACGCTCTCGATCGACCAGGACGTTGGCCGCGCCGATGAGCGCTTGGATAATTATCTGGCCGACTACTACGGGGTCAATCCGGCGCTGATGAGACACCACCAGGCAACCTATGCCGGCGACGAAGCGCGCGCCTGCGACTGGCTGCGCAGCTTTGCAAACGTGGGCGCGACACATCTGATCTTACGTTTCGCCGGTGACCAGGACGCACACCTGGCCGCCGCCGCCAACATCACACATCAGTTCAGACTTCACACTTAATCAGGAAGACCCATGACAGCGTTCACTGCCCTCGTAGAATTTCAGGTCCGACCGGAAAACTGCACGACCGCCGAATGGCTTGAGGTGTGGGATAAGCGTGCCCAGGATGCGCGCGACCACGAGCCGGGAACCCTCAGTTACGGGGCTGCGGTCAACCTCGAGAACGAACTGAACGTGCTCGTGTATGAGCGGTACGCCAACAACGCCGAGGCGGTGCAGGCCCACACAGATCGCCCCGCGCATGGCGAACTGATGACAACGCTCGGCGAGCGGCGGATGACAAAGCGACGCATCATGGGTACGCGATTCACTGACATCGCCGAGTTTGGCTGGTGGTCGCGACCGGACAAAGCCGCCGATGCCGAAGGCAATCTGATTGTGCTGATTGGCATGCGTTTTGAGAATGACGATGCGCGAGACAAATTCATTGAGCTGTCGGCTGGTCACGCCGACTACTGCCTGGCCAACGAGCTGGACACGCTGATCTATAGCGGCGGCCTCGCCGACGACGATACGGACCGCGAGATTGACGCCAAAGCCGGTGATCTGATCTTTGTCATGGGGTGCGCCGACGCCGCAGCAATGGAGAAGCACCGCGATGATCCCAATCACATCGCACTGGGTGCCAGGTTTGCTGAAGCTGGCGTCAATCTCAACGTGACATTCATGCGCTCGTACCGCACCACCGGCAAAGGCTATCTCTGGCGCTAGGCGGCACGCCTACAGGACAAGCGACCGCCGGGAACGGCAGCGTGGGTCGACAGCAGCTCGAATCAAAAGATCAAAAGATCAAATGATCAAGAGATCAGAAGATCAAAAGAGGCAGTGCTTCGCAAAACCCTTCGCTTCCGTCACGGTCCAGTCGCCCTTCGATTTTTCTTTCATATCCGCGCACCAGGCGTCGCTGCCAATCTCAGGCGCACACGCGGTGACGAGTCCGAGCAGGATGACCTACGAGACAAGTCGGGTAGTACGCATGGCGTTTCCTTTGGGCTTTTGAAGCGCTGTTGACGACGGCCGGGCTTCCATTATGCGGCTTTGTCGCCATTAAGAGTTTTGAAACGAAGAGGCCGCGACGCAAGTGACTATGAACGGCGATCTTCGTCGACTCATCAGGGGCTACCTGGGTGATCGAACCAACGCGGCGACCCCGGTCAACATCAATCCACTCGGCGGGGGCAGTCATCCCGTCTACCGTTTGAGCGCAGGCGCATCGCGAGCAACGTGGATCGCCAAGTCTGCGACTGCGAGTGCGGAGCGCGTCCTCAAACTGTTGACGGATGCAAACATTGGCAACGTTCCGCGTCTGCTCGCCTCGCTGACGATCGATGGTGGGCGGCTGATTCTCCTTACTGACCTGCCGGGCGAACATGGCAACTTTGGCGACCCGGTACCGTCCAGTGTCCTGCGTACGCTGGCAAAAGTGCATAACAGGTTCGGGCAGCACGACAGGCAGCATGTCGGCGATCAACCTGCAAAGCAGTCACGAAAACATCGGCTGGCGACGATGGACGCCGAATGCCTGACCGGCATTATTGACACCGCTCTGGGCGAGCCATCGCACTTTATCCCAGACCTTCCGCAACGCATCGCGCCAATCCGGCACACGCTTGCGAAGCTCATCGATGAGACTGAACGCTTCTCACACACGCTCATTCACTGGGACGTGCATCCCGGCAACATCCTGAATGCGGGTGACGCGTCGTCGATCATCGACTGGGGCTCCGCCCAGAGAGGGCCGGCCATGCTCGATCTCGCGAATCTGATCGCCTGGGGGTCAGCCGACTTCGAGACGTACATTCGAGAGCGCGAGTCGATCGGTGGCGCGATCGACCAAACAGACCTTCGCCGTGAGTTCGACTGGGCGGTCGCGGTCATCCAGCTCAAGTATCTCCCCTTTGCGACGAAGATCCGTGACCACGCAAATACTGCACGCATGTTGGGCGTCGTCGAACGCTATCTGGCATCGCCCGTCTAGACACACACGCATGACATCAATCCACGCTATCCGTGCAGCCCACCCTCACCGTGTCGCCGCCGATTCGTACGCGTGTCGCATGTGTCGCATGCATGTTAGCCAAGGGGAACTTAAGAAGGATCGTTGCGTAGGACGATGAGAAGATGGCGCGCGCGGCCTTCTGCCGGTCCAATGTTGCTCAGCCGTAGCGGCTGCTACGTTCTCTTTAGCAGGTTGCTGAAAAAGTGCTTTCCTGCACTTTTTCAGTGTCGCGGGCCTCAGCCCGCTCGCGACAAATCAACGACTTAACAATGGCGTTTTACGACCGATACTATTCATGGCTCGCGAAGCGAACGTGAGATCCATGTATCGGACTAGCAGGCCGCTTTTTCTGCGGCCTGCTAGTGACGTGTAGGAAACTTCAGGATCTTCGCTACCCTGCGAACGACTGACACGGGCTCGCGGAACGCTTGAAAGGCCCGCGTGATACGCGGTGATATCTCATCGTATCGCTGCCACTCGTGCTCGCCCTCATAGGTGCACTCGGCAAAGTCGTCGACGAAGCGCCCGCTTCTGAGGTACGTTTCAGCAAAGTCGCGCCCCGTCTCAGTCAAATGCTCGGGGGCAAGATGGCCGTCCAGGACTGTGGTCAGGAACTCAGGCCCGGTCATGTCCTGCATGCGCAGGCGGGCGACGGCGGAGCCTGCACGTTTTTCCAGCACACTCTCGAGCAAATGATTCGAAACGACCCATGCCACAAAGGCACCAATGCGTTCGACGTTTCGATCCGGCCCTGACAGGACCAGGGGTTCGTAAGCTTGCTTCAAATGTCCTCCGCAGACGTCGCGTTTAACAGGTTGTAGAAAAGTGCTTTCCTGCACTTTTTCAGTGTGGCGGGCCGTAGCCTTTCATGGAACTAAAGCCCTTTCATGGAACTAAAGAAGGTGCTTCGGTGTTCCCTGCGCGACAGCGCGGCAATCCGGCACCGTGAGATGCTGCTAGTTGCCGGGCATCGGGAAAGGGGCCGGTGCGGGTCCCTGTTCTGCACCGCCGGGCACCGGCATCACTGGCGATGTATCCGCAGTCAGATCATCGACAAACTGCTGCATGTCCTGGTAGATGTGCTCATCCTTGAAGTGACACCCCATCTGCTTGATGTAGCTCGATGCGTGACGCCGCATAATACATGCAAGGCGGTTTTCGTCCGAGCCATATTTGACGACGTAGGAAGCGATCAATGCTTCAGCCTCGGGGCGTCGAGTCTCCGGTACCCGAGTCCACACCTGTCTGAACACGCGCCGGATCTGGGGCGCGGTCCTGCCGTCCGCGGCAACGCCCAGCCAGCCAAGCGACGCGTTGCCGTCAAACTTAATGCCACCCAACGAGCGTCTGTACATGTACGCCAAACGGAATTGCGACATCTTGAAACCCTGTGCCGCTGCCGCCTCGATGTAGGGCCTCGCCTCGGCGTAGCGCTTCTGCCGGTACAGCGCCGCGCCTCTGCCGTGGGCCGTATACAACTGCAGCATCTCACTCAGCGGCCGTATCCGGTCGGGCACGAGGCGTATGCCCTCGACCACCATCTCCTCATCCACTTCTCGCTGCCCGCGGTCCGGGGTTTGCGCATCAGGCGCGCTTTCGCCCGCAACTTCACCGTTCCTGCCCGCACCGTCTGCCGCGGGTACGGGCGCGCTCATGCCGCCATCATTGGGTGGCCTCTGCTCGTCGCTCTCAACCGCTTCGTCAAGCAGCCGCTGGTCAACATCCGCCGGCACATCCCAAACCGCAAGTAACAAGAGAGTTGCCGCTATCAACTGTCCCAATCGCTCCATCAACCTCATTCCACAATTGAAGCCTTCACCATATTATGGCGGCAGCCCGACAATTCACAAACCCGTGGACGGCTGCCGACCGGGATTTCTGGCATGATTTCCCCTGCATCTTCGAAGATGGGGATCAGCGGTTACAAAATGAACACGCGCGCGCATCGATTGTCTGCACGTGACCTCAATACACCACTCACCCATCAATCGCTAATCCACAACACACCAAAGGATCAACATGAAAATCGGCGCTATGATGTTTGCAACGGACTACAGCATTCCCCCTGACCAGCTTGCACGCGAGTTGGAGCAGCGTGGATACGATTCGCTTTATGTGCCTGAGCATACGCACATCCCGGCCTCTCGGGAGTCCCCCTGGCCCGGTGGCGCCGATTTGCCCAAAGACTATTGGCACACCTACGACCCTTTCATCTCCCTGTCATTTGCGGCGGCCGCGACCACACACCTCAAGTTGGGCACCGGCATTTGCCTGCTGCCGCAGCGCGACACACTCGTCACCGCAAAATGCGTCGCAAGCCTCGACCGGTTGTCGGGCGGGCGCTTCGTATTCGGGCTCGGCGGCGGCTGGAACAAAGAAGAGATGGCCCACCACGGCGTCAACTACAAGACCCGCTTCGCGCGCATGGCCGAGCAGGTGGCGGCCATGAAACAACTGTGGACAGAAGAGGAAGCGGGCTTTGCCGGTGATCACGTCAACTTCTCGCCAAGCCGGGCACACCCAAAACCAGTGCAGACCCCACATCCACCCATTCTGCTGGGGGGCGAGACCGACTACACGCTACGCCGCGTCGTTGACTATTGTGATGGCTGGCTGCCGCGGGCAAGACACGGCTTTGATGCGGCCGAGAATATTGCGCGCTTGAAGCGGGTCGCCGATGACGCGGGACGCGACATGGCAACGCTTTCAGTCCACGTTTTCGGCGCGCCGGCAGACGCAGCAACCCTCGCGAGCTACGCCGAGGCCGGTGTCGCCAGTGCGCTCTTGTCGCTGCCCGCTGCCCCCACCGAGAAAGTCCTTTCGTTGCTTGATCGGTACCAGCCGCTGCTCGACGCCTAAAATCGCTCGAATACCGACGGTGCGGTCCTCAACGGTCCGCACCGGACCTGCGGCTGCGCGCGACTGCCGGGAAACGCGCGACTGAAAGCCACCCAGGCCGGTCACTCGGCGCGAACAGTCTCATCCGACAACAGTCCAACCTCACGATCTCGTACGTTGCCGTTAGGAATCGGATGGGCCCTCGGTGCCCCGCTCCCTGCATGCTTGCCCCTCCCTTCATTTCAGAGGCGACGTGTTTCAACTGAATCCGCAATCCGGCATATCGCCAGTTGATCGATCAGGTCAAACAGATGATCGCAAGCGGCCAACTGCGCGCCGGGGACGCCGTGCCATCCGTGCGTGCTCTCACGACATCACATGCCGTCAACGCCATGACTATCTCCAAGGCTTACAGCCTGCTGGAAGCCGAGGGCTTGCTGCAGCGCCAACGCGGCAAGCCGATGACCGTGGCGGCCAATACGCCGGAGAGTAAGGGTGAACACCTGCAGCGTCTTACCCTCGGCTGACCAACTGATTGCCGCCGCCCGTCAACTGGGGCTCGCGGCGAGCGATGTCACCGGCCTCATTGTGCAGAGAATGGAGAACCCGAATGTCTGACACTATTGAATCAAAGCATGAATCGACGAAAACATCGTCTTTCAACAAGAATACTTGACCACTACCGTTAGACCTAAGGCAGGGCATGCCAAATCTAGGCGAAACCGAAAAGCATCTTGATAAGGGGTACATACTCATTCGGTATTCCGGAGTTTACGATACTGCCTATCTCAGCATTGATGCCGCTGCTTTTTTAAAGTCCGCGCTACCTGAAGAGATCCTTAATCTTCGCGCGGTGGTTGTCGATCTAAATGCTGTCAGCGAAATCAGGATGTTTGACTCGGATCGAGCGTTTAGCGACAAGATCTTCCGGGAAATGAAACTGGCATGCGATTCTGTGGGTATCGATATCCTAGAGATCTTCCCAAATGTCCAGCGAATCATCATTTGCCCGACTCACTTGAGAGAGGTTTGGACGGAGCGTATGGAGCACATTCAACGCGCACGGACCTGGAAGCAATTCCCTGAGTTTGTATTTTCAGATAGCCATGAAGCGGCTGTGGCAGCTGTCAACCCCCTTTAAGCCGCGATAGTTTTAAGGTGGATGAAAACTTTAGGTCTTGGGGTATGGGGCCGCTAGTACGTCATCACATCTTGAGTAACGCCAAGCTAGCAAAAGAAACCTTGCCCCGTAGCAGTATCTTACGGTGCCGGATCACCGCGCTGTCGCGCAGGGAACACCGCGGCATCTTGCTTTAGTTCCATGAAAGGCTACTGAAGAACGCCCAGTTTTCGCATGGTCTCGTTGATGCGTCTGTGTCAGCCTGGTGCTCAACATCGATACGGAGTTACTTAGTGTCACTTTGATGTCTTTCCGCATCAATGCGACTGATTTCGTTTGTTAGGTCGTTTTTGGCTGTCTCCCTGTCATATCGGCGCAGTGATCCCGTATACCACCTCCAGATTCACCAACCGTACAATGTTGAAGACCGTGGCAGCCATCACGAATACAGATTTCACCTTGCGCAAACCACGGTGACGTAACTTGCGCAAGCCGCCGATGTCCTTCAACCAACCATTCGGTTCTTCGACCTGTTTGCGCTTGCGCTGACTGATTGCATATCCGCTATGGCGGGTGGTTCGCCCATCCAGTTTATATGCTTGCGCCTGGCAACGTGCGGCGTCGTATTCGATTCCCGGCAACGGGCGTGAAAACTGGCCACGTCGTAACCCCGGTCTGCACCCAGAGTTTTGCGATGCGGCGCCTGCTCCGCAAGCATCTCGGCCGCCACTTCCCGCTCCGCCGTGCCAGTCGCCTGGCTGACATCAGCTTCTACAATCATGCCGTGCCGATTCTCAGTCAGCAGATGCCCCATGTAGCTGAGCTTCGCTTCCTTACCCAAGCCTTTGCGATAAAGCCTGGCGTCCGGATCAGTCAGCGATTCGTGGGTCTCGTTACTACGTTTCTCGCCCCGGAAGTCCACGTCCTGGTTGCGACTGCCGGGCCCGTCGTTGTTATCACCACCGTCTTTTGGGTCCTTCTCACGATCCCGACGCACGAACTGTTGCAACGAGGCGCTGGCATCGAGCAATCTGCCGTCCGCGTAAGTGCTTCTTCGACAACAGCTTCTTCGACTGCGCCTGCGCTTTAACCTCTGCGAACAATCGCTGCGTGATCGATGCGGTCAGCAAGCGATCACGATTCTTCGTGAACGTCGTTGGATGCCATACCGTGTCGTCGATATCGAGACCAACGAACCAACGGAAACATAGATCAAAGTCGATACGTTCCATAAGCTGTCGTTCCGAACGAACACTGTCGAAGAACTGCAACAACAGCGCTCGAATCAGTTGTTCGGGGGGTATCGATGGTCTACCCGACCCGGCGTACAACGAGTCGAACAACCCGCTCATGTTTGCCAACGCGAGATCGACAATGCGCCGCACCTTGCGAATCGGATGCTTCCCTGGAATCCGTCACGGAGCATCCTGGCAACCCTCGCAAGCTCCATGCACCTGCTGCGCGTCTTTGTGTCACTCAATGCACTGCTCGCCGCCGCCATCTGGACCGGCGTCATCATCTGGCTCGTCGGCCTCGCACTTAGCGTCGGCTATCCGACCGTCGCCCGTTACACGATCAATCTCGGCCTTGGACTCTGGGTGTTGCTGCCCCTCGCGATAGCCCCTTCGATCATGGCCATGTTCCTGTGGGACCGGCGGCTGCAGTTTGTGCCACATCTGCACCCGCCACTGGGCCTCGCGTTAGTCGGGATGGCGGGCGTGACGGCCCTCGGTGTCACTCTGACACTATGGTGGCTCAATCTGGCGCTGCCACCTGTCTTGTCAAGACTGATCGCCTTCGGGCCCTGGACGGCGATTTGTTGGCTCGCCATGCGCTCTCGCTGGTATCCCTGGCCGCGGCCGTTGCTCGGCTTCGCGGTCGCAGCAAAGAACAACGCGATGCTCGCGGGCCTTGGCGTCACCGGCATGGACTCACCCGTACTCCGGGCGGGCGCAATTACAGGCGGGATCGTCGTCTCGTTGTTGCTTCGATCGCGAACTTTCAACCGGCCTCCCGACTACCTGCGCAGGAACGCCGATGACGACCGGAATGAATCCCCCCGGCCTCGCCTTTGACTCAGATCGACGCCACCGCAATCAACTGGACGCTGCTTGGGGCCTCCCCGTCAACCTGCCGATGCGTTTTCTCCTCGCGACCCAGCTAACAATATTGGCGGTTGCAACCTGGAGCGTGCTCGCCGGCGCATTAATGGTGCTTGCAGACCGGGAATTCGACGTCGCCGGTTTCCTGCAACTCCTGCTCGCCATGCTGCTGCTCGGCACGCCCGCCCAGGCCATCGCCATGAGCGAACACACGGCCCGGTCGCGCTTTTTGTGGCTGCGACAGCCTGGTTCCCGTGCTGACCATTGGCGTGTGCTGGAAAGTTTCGCGTTTTGGCGCCAGGCAGACCGCGTGATCTGCATGACTGTCGTCTGTTCGCTCATCGGTCTGATGCGCCTGCCGGCAGGCGAGGTTGCCATCTACGTCGGTGCCGCCATCGCCGCCACCTTCTTCATCGCCTATCTGGAAATGGCCGGGACCATCCGTAATTGGCCCATGCTGGTTAGCGTTCCGCGTTCAGTTGTGGTCGCGGTTGCCGTGCCACTGACGCTCATCACCAGGGCTGATGTCGCGCCGTATGCCTTGGCGATTCCTGCCTCAATCGTTGCGACCATCGTCCTTCGACAACTTGCACGTGATGGATTTCAGTCCATGGACTGGGCGCGAGCGTCAGTTTCGAAGAACCCTCGCCGGGGCGTTGTAACCGCACTCTTTGCTGGGTAAAGCGTTGCTGGGTAAAGCGTTGCTGGCTGAATGCTTGTTGCCGCGCGCTGACAGCCGATTATCGTGCTCAGGGTCTCGCGCTGCGGCGCAATGTCAACGACGGGGCATCGGCCGGGGCTTCCTGCTCTGGGCGCCCACACAACGCCACCACGTCACGATGTTCCCTGGCAGTCATCGCCTTGCGCACCCTGGACGCCTGATACTCCTGACCCAATTCGGCCTTCGGCATCATCGGCAACACCCATGCGGGCGCCACCGCATTCAACATCGCGATGCGATCAACGCCGGATTGGTTGAGTTCGTGGCACGCCCGGTGCCAGGTTCTTGCGTCGTAGAGCACCGCAGACCCGGCAGGAGCGACGAACTGGGCAACATCATCATGCTGACCATCACCGATGCGGGTCCCGCCCAGGTTGTAAGCTTCAGGGGGCTTGAAACCCAGCTTGTGGGACCCGGGAACGAATTGGGTTGCGCCATTATCCGCACGGAAGTCGTCGATGCACAGGTTGAACTGAACACCGAACACCTGCTCCGGTGGCCAGTATTCGTCCGGAAAGACACCGGTATGGTAGGGGTAATCGCTGTGCCAACCCCCCTCCGGATGGGTGTCCAAAAGCGCTTTCGCGGGCTTCAACGTGGTGATGATAGGCTGATGGCAGAAATGAATGTCGTCGATCCCCATGTACGCGCGCAGCAGTCCGAGTGCGACGGGATGCACAGCAGCACGTACGGCATGCACGCTCCAGATGAGCGAATCGGTAATCCAAAAATGTCCGTCGGTCGGCGGTTCATCAGGATGTTTCGCTGCCCTCACACCAACAAGTTCAGCCTTGAGGGCCGCGCAGTCCGCCGGGTCCATGATGCCCTCAACCACCGTGTATCCCAGATCTCGCATCTCCGCCAGATGCTCAGAGGGCAGGCGGGCCGGACCCGTTTGCGTTGCCGCATCGGTTGCGAACACCTCATCGCCAAGGCGGATCTGCCCACCTTCAACCGAAATCTCCGCACTGCCGTCCGATGCTCTTAGTGAGCCATTGCTCGCCCGCCGCCACATGCAGGCATCGTCAGCGTTGATCGAAAAGGAGAGCTTGCCGTTCGTTGCGGCCAGATGATCGCCTGCCGCATTGTTAACAAGGAGATAGGACGTCATATCAATGGGTCGCGTCATTGGGTCGCTGGCACTATAGCAGAGCGGCATCTGGGCGAAGCGACCGACACCGTGCCCGGGGGACGCTGAATCGCGAAAGTCAGGTAGACTAATCCCACGCTGAAGCGAACCAGCATTACGCCAAAAACGCCGACCCCGAGAGACCAAGCAATGAGCGAAGCACGCGAATACAAGTATGTGGGCACTCGCCCGATTCGTCCCGATGGCGTGGAGAAGGTCACAGGCCGGGCGGCTTATGGAGCCGACGAGGATCTTCCCGGCATGATCTACGGCAAGGTGGTTCGATCACCCCATGCCCACGCACGCATCATCTCGATCGACACGTCCAAAGCGGAAGCGCTGCCCGGCGTGCACGGCGTCATCACCGCAGCGGATTTCCCGCCCCGTAAAGGACTCAAGCTCAACATCCGCGGCTTCGTCGAGAACATCATGGCGAGCGACAAGGTGCTCTACCACGGTCAGGCCGTCGCCGCCGTCGCCGCCTCGTCCAACCATATTGCCACATTGGCGGCAGACGCCATCGACGTTGTATACGAGGCACTACCGGCAGTCACCGATGTCCTCCAAGCCATGCGCGACGACGCCCCAGTGCTGCACGATGACGTCTTCACTGCCGGACTCGACGAGCAACCGTCAGCGCCGTCGAACGTCGTTAGCCGCATGACCCTAGGCAAGGGCAATGTCGAACTCGGCTTCGCCGAGGCTGACCACATCATGGAGCGAACCTACGTCACTCCAATGGTGCACCAAGGCTACATTGAACCGCATGCCTGCACCGCGACCATGACCGAAGACGGCCGCGGCACGATCTGGTGCTCAACCCAAGGTCACTTTGATGTGCGCGGCGCAACTGCACGCGCGTTGCGCATGGACCTCGGCGACCTGCGAGTGGTCGCGACCGAGATCGGCGGCGGCTTCGGCGGCAAGACAACGGTCTATCTTGAGCCGCTCGCGCTCAAGCTGTCGCAAAAGACCCGCCGTCCGGTGAAGATGATTATGAAGCGCGAAGAGGTGTTCCGCGCGACGGGCCCGGCATCAGGAACCGTCAACACCGTCAAGATAGGCTGCAAGCGCGACGGCACTATCACTGCGATGTCGGCCAGCCTGATCTACGAGGGTGGCGCTTTTGGCACGGCACCAATCGGACCGGGTTGCATGTGCATCTTTGCGCCCTACGATGTCGAGAACGTGGCGATCGAAGGCTTCCAGGTGGTCGTTAACCGGCCGAAATGTGCGGCCTATCGCGCCCCCGGTGCACCGCAATCGATGTACGCCGGCGAGACACTGATCGACGAACTCAGTGCAGAAGTTGGCATGGATCCGATCGACTTTCGGTTGAAGAACGCTGCAAAAGAAGGCACCCACGCGGCTTACGGTCCCACCTTTCAACGCGTTGGCTTCATCGAATGTCTGGAGGCCGCCAAAGCCCACCCCAACTATCATCGCGCGCTCGGCGACGGCGAAGGCCGCGGCGTTTCCGCTGGCTTCTGGTTCAACGGTGGCAATCAATCCAGTTCCTCTGTCCACCTGACCGACAGCGGCATGGTCAACATCGTCGAAGGCAGCCCCGACATCGGCGGCAGTCGCGCATCGATGGCCCTGATGGCGGCCGAGACGCTCGGCGTAGCGTACGAGCGGATGCGAGTTCGTATCGCCGATACGGAAAGTGCGGGCTACTCATCAACCACCGGCGGCAGTCGCACCACCTTCGCGACTGGACTCGCAGTCATTGGCGCGTGCGAGAAAATGATCGTAGAGATGCGCGGACGAGCCGCCAAAATCTGGGATGTAGGCATCGAACAGGTCGAATGGGCAGACGGCGAGGCCCGACAACCTGCGGGCGCCAACATTCCACCGCTGACCATCGATGACCTCGCCCGCGAAGCACCACGCACGGGCGGGCCCATTGAAGGCAGCGCCGCGTTAAACGCCCAGGGTGCTGGTCCCGCATTCTCGGTAAACCTGTGCGACGTTCACGTCGACACCGATACCGGCAAGACGACCGTAATCAGCTTTACCGCGATTCAGGATGCGGGCAAAGCGATTCATCCGGCTTACGTCGAGGGCCAGTTGCAGGGCGGTGCTGCGCAAGGCATTGGTTGGGCGTTGAATGAGGAGTATATCTATGACGCGAATGGCGTCATGGAAAACCCCGGGTTCCTCGACTACCGCATGCCGGTCGCGTCCGACCTGCCCATGATCGACACACAGATCATCGAGGTGCCCAATCCCAATCATCCGTTCGGCGTGCGTGGGTGTGGTGAAACGCCGATCGTGGCGCCACTCGCGGCGGTCGGCAACGCCGTCAGCAACGCGCTCGGCATTCGCCTGCGGCGACTGCCATTAGCCCCACCCATCGTGCTCGCCGCGATTCAGGAAGACGCCTGACTCGCCGGAACGCGCGCAAGGACCAGGCACTCGAAGTCAGTCAGAGACGATGCGTTCGCCGCTTGCCCGCATCTGCGCCGCGGTTTGCGCGTTCTGGCGCCGCCGCTGCGCACTGTGCGCGGTGTACTCAAGGGGCTTGCCGGCAAGGGGGTCGCTGGCAAGGGAATCGTTGGCAAGGGTGCCGGACTTAGTCTCGCCATTCCCGTCTAGCGCGCCGACGGGCACATAGCCATCACGCAGCGGTGCGATGCTGCCTTCACCCTGTCCCTCGTAACCGCCAAGTCCAGCGTGCCACGCCTTGAAGCCCAGACGTTCCCGCAGCTTCGGACTCGCCTTGTCATAGATGTCGGCCGCGACACTGAGCGGCCATTGCTCCTGCTGCCTGACGAAGGGCTTGTGGTACGCAAGGATGATCAGCCGACGAAGCTGCTCACTGACATTGGCACCGGTACCGTGTATCAGTCGCCCATCCATGATGAGCGCGCTGCCGGCGGGGCCTGTCACATTTGTCGTTGGCGGCAGTTCGGGTAGCGGGTCAAGGCCTGCTTCGGTCAGAATGCGATGCGACCGGGGAATCACGAGCGTGCCTCCGTTGACGTCATCAAAGTCGTCAAGCAGCAGACCGCAGAAGCATTCGAACGGCCACGGTGGCCACGGCTTTGGAATCATCGACTGCCCACAGTGCAGTGCCTGCGGCGTGCCACCGGGGCCAGCGATGGCTGCGGCGGCCGAGTTGCAGATGAAGCCCTGCCCCAGAACCTCCGTCAGAATTTGATCCAGCAACGGCCCGCGTTGGACCGAACGCTCAGACATCTCGACGGCATCGGCAAAGCATTCGCCCTTGTTAACCAGTGCGATCACAAACTGGCTGGTCGGGACGCCGCGTTCGTTCATGCTGGTATAGCCAGCGACACCCGCTGCCCTTTCACCTGCGGCCTGCTCATCCGTGCGCTCCCGGAAGCGCGCCAACTGCGCCGCCGACAACGCGTCTTTCACCAGGCAGTAGCCAAACTCAAGGAGATCCTCGCGGAGCTTTTCGAGATCCGCTGTCGCACGGGGCAGTTCATCTGCCGAATAGTTGCCGCTCGTTCGATGATAGTCCCCCCGAACCGCGTTCCCCGTCTCGGCATCCACATAGTAGCCACGATCAATGAGATCTCTCTGAACAGTATCTCTGTGATATCGGGTGTAGAGCGGCAGCGGCCTGCCGTCATCAACAAACCCGACCTTGCGTGTGATCTTTTTGCTTATCTGGACCATTTCCCGGCACCCCCCACAACAATTTTTCGCAGCCACTCTCATTCCTGACCCAAAATTGTCGCCCTGACAATGCCTGGGAGTCGGTTCGCTTTGACCGCATCGTCAGCCACCGCCGGTCCCCGGTCAAGGCACGACCCCGAATACTGTTTTTATATATAGTATTTTACCTATACTCCAGTCCGGACTATCGAACGCCTCCGATGATTTCCTGAGTCCCCAAAGAAGCAAACCCTGCCTGGACTCGCCTCTGGTACCACACGGGTACCAGAGGAAATCACAATGACATCGAATAGCCCCTCGGCATCGGCCAGTGATAATGCTGGCAGCGACCGGCAGATGCGCCTTCTCAAACGTTACCTTGCGCCCCGCATACCGCGGGTGTTGCTGCTCGCCGCCTGCCTGCTCGTTGGCACCGCACTGTCTCTGGTAGGTCCCCTGATGATCAGAGACTTCATCGACACCGCGATGGGTGACGCGACCGCTTCAATGGCGGATCACCTCACATTTCTGACGATCGCTTTCATAGTCGCGGCCCTTGCCGCGCAAGCGGTCGAGATCACGATGAATCACCTGTCCGAACAGATCGGCTGGTGGGCCACCAACGATTTGCGCGCAGACCTGACCGCCCACACGCTGAACCTCGATCTTTCCTTCCACCACGACCACTCGCCGGGCGAATTGCTAGAGCGCGTGGACGGTGACGTCTCGGCACTCGCGGCTTCCTGTCAAACTCCCTCGTACAGATGGCCGGTGGGATCGCCCTCCTTTGCGCCATCCTGACCCTGTTGTTTCAAGAGGACACGCGCATCGGCGCCGCTTTTCTGGTGTTCTCGGTCGTTGCCTTTCTGACACTACGCGCGACGCGCAATCTGTCGGTCAACGCATTTGTGGCCGAACGCGAATGCCGTACCGAACTGACCGGATTCATGGAAGGACACATCACCGGCCTCGAGGACATCAGGGCCAACGGGGCAGGCGCACACGTGCTCGGTCAACAGGAAACACTCGCGAGCAAGGTGATCGACCGCACTGTCCGCGCCGGCCTCGTCGGGCGCGTGATCTGGATTACGACGGCGGCAATATTCGTGCTCGGTTCGCTTATGGCCCTCGACATGGGCATTTACCTCTTTATCGAACGCGGACAGCGGATTGTCCTCACTGGGCCCGTCGGGGCCGGCAAAACCACACTGCTGCGTGCCCTTGTGGGATTGCTGCCTGCCGACGACGGCATCATCACCTGGAATGGGGAGCAGATCGGGGATGCGGCGTCATTCATGATTCCCCCGCACGCCGCCTATCTCAGCCAGGTGCCAACCCTGTTCAGTCAACGGCTGGATGAGAACATCCGACTCGGCGTAGCGAGCGACGACGAAGCGTTGCAGCGCGTGATTGCTACAGCGATGCTGGAACAGGATCTTGAGCAACTGCCCCTCG